>JAADGW010000169.1 GCA_013152145.1 Deltaproteobacteria bacterium | reverse complement strand
GCCGCATTCGAACCGGGCACGACATAACCGATACAGGGCTTCTGATCGACATAACTCGGCACCTGCACACCGATCATAAAGGAGATCGGCAGGATCAAAAAAGGCAACAGCAGGTTCATCAGGGGACCGGCGGAAACAATCGCCAGACGGTTGGAAACCGGTTTGTCAGCAAACGATCGTGCCCGTTCCTCGGCACTGAGCTCCGCATCCTCGCCTTGCTCACCGTTCCCCTCACCGAGCATCTGAACATACCCCCCGAGAGGGATGGCACAGATCAGGTATTCGGTTTCTCCCCACTGCCGCGAAAGCAGCTTCGGCCCAAACCCGAGAGAAAACTTCAAGACTTTTACTCGACAAAACTTGGCAACCATAAAATGGCCGAGTTCATGGACAAAAACCAGCACCCCGAGCATCAGGATTCCGGCAATAATGGTTGTCATTCAAGACCTCCGTTAATCAGGGTTCTCGCTTCCTGACGACCCCACAGATCGGCCTGCAAGACCCGATCAATCGTTGTCAGCTGTTCGCTGCGGTGACGCTTCATGACGGCCTCTATCAGGCGGGCAATGCCGAGAAAGCCGATCCGGTTCTGTAGAAAAGCCTCAACCGCCACTTCGTTGGCCGCATTCATCACTGCCGGCAAACTGCCCCCGGTGTCAAGCGCCTCGTAAGCGAGACGCAGGCAGGGGAAGCGGGTCAGGTCAGGTTCGGTAAAGGTCAGCTGCCCCGCCCGGGTCAGATTGAGCGGCGCCTGTTGCAGCGGCAAGCGCTGCGGCCAGGAGAGAGCGTAGGCAATCGGCGTTTTCATGTCCGGAATTCCCAGCTGTGCCAGAACCGCACCATCCTGATATTCAACCATCGAATGAACAATGCTCTGCGGATGAATCTGTATCGCTATCTGGCTGGCGGGGACCTTGAACAGCCAGTGAGCCTCGATCACCTCGAGCCCTTTGTTCATCATGGTGGCCGAATCGATGGAAATCTTCTGTCCCATATCCCAGTTCGGATGGGCCAGCGCATCTGCCGGAGTGACCGAGGCCAGCTGCTCGAGGCTGTGCTGTCGGAACGGTCCGCCGGATGCGGTCAGGATCAAACGACGGATATCCTCACGGCGCTGTCCGGCCAGTGATTGAAAAATCGCCGAATGCTCGCTGTCGACGGGAATCATGCAGCTGCCCTGCCGGGCCACCTCTTCCATCACCAGCGGTCCTGCCGCCACCAGGGTTTCCTTGTTGGCCAGGGCAACATCTTTGCCGGCCTTGATCGCCGCCATGGTCGGGACCAGACCGGCCGCACCGACAATCGCCGCGATCACCAGCTGGCTGTCCGGGTAAATCGCGCACCGAATTATCCCCTCGACACCGCAGAGGATCTGGACATCCTGTCCCTTGAGACGGGCCGCGAGAGTCTCGGCCCCCTGTTCCGTGGCGACGGCGACGATTCGCGGGCGGAAGGTTTTAACCTGCGCCAGCAGCAGATCGATATTGTTGCCGGCAGACAAGGCGACAACCCGGTAACGCTCGGGAAACGCCGCAACAATCTGCAGAGTACTGACCCCGATCGAACCGGTGGAACCAAGAATAGTCAGATGTTTCATTATCTCACTCACCCGCCATAACCATATCTGGCGAGGTAATAAACCACTGGAAAGGCGAACAACAGGCTGTCAAGTCGGTCCAGCATGCCGCCGTGACCGGGTATCAGGTTGCCCGAATCCTTGACCCCGCAGGCCCGTTTCAGCAGCGACTCAAACAGATCGCCCAGTTGACCGACAACCCCGAGCAGCAGACCGATGATGACGCCATCAACAATCCCGACCTGCGGTAAAAAGGTAACACTCGCAAACAGAACCGCCAGCACGGCGCCGATCAGCCCCCCGACCCCGCCCTCAACACTTTTATTCGGGCTGACGATCGGGTAAAGCTTGCGCTTGCCCCAATGACTGCCGACAAAATATGCCGAGCTGTCACATACCATTATGACCAATAAAGTCAGAAAAATCCATGCCCGACCGTCGTTCAATGAACGCAACAGGACCAGGTGACCCAGCAGCAGCGGCAGATAGAAAAACCCGAGACAGAGCCAGCCGAGACGATGATGAACGGTGGCGATATCGGACAGACGGAACAAAAACAGCAGAGTCAGCAACAAAAACGTCGCCGCCAGCAGGGGCAACAGCAGGGGCAGTTGCTGAAAATGAAGTAACGGCGCAACCGCCGCACCGACAGCGGCCGCCAGCCACTGCGCGGAAGAATGGTCTGCAGCCAGTCCCATGCGGTTAAATTCGAGCAATGCCAGAAAGAGAACCAGAGCGATAGAAAATGAAAAAATAACCGGATTGGCAAAAGCGATCAGCAGAATCAAAAGAGGGACGGCAACAACGGCTGTCAGGATACGCTGTTTAATGGGTTCTCTCCTTGCGGCTGCAGTGTTTCTGAGGAATCCAGTTGGTCATCAGTCAAGCCGAAACGTCGTTTCCGTTGTCGATAGTCCTCAAGAGCCCGGTGCAATTCCCGGGTATCAAAATCGGGCCAGAGCACATCGGTAAAATAAAGTTCGGAGTAGGCCGCCTGCCAGAGCAGGAAGTTGCTGATCCGTCTTTCCCCGCTGGTTCGAATCAACAGATCAGGCTCCGGAATGTCCTGCGTATCAAGCAGGGCTGAAAACTGTTTGCTGTCGAACGATTGCAAATCGATGCGTCCCTGAGCCGTCTGTGCCGCAAGTTTTTTGGCCGCCCGTAAAATCTCATCACGACCGCCATAGGACAACGCCAGAATCATCGTCAGGGTTCTGCCGGCCGCGGTTTCCGTTTCCGCCGCGGTCAATGCCCGGCAGACCGACTCGCTCAAACGCGAGCGATCACCGATCACCCGAAGCCGAATCCCGTTATCCAGCATTTTCTGCCGTTGGGAAACCAGAAACTGCAGCAGCAATTCCATCAGAGCATCGACCTCCTGCTTGGGTCTGCCCCAGTTTTCCGAGCTGAAGGCGAACAGGCTGAGATAACCGATCCCGAGCTTAACACACTCATCAACCACCTGAACCACCGCCTGTACACCCTGATGGTGCCCGGCGATCCTCGGCAGCCCCTTTTTTTTGGCCCAGCGTCCGTTACCATCCATGATAATCGCCAGATGCTGTAACGGTGGTTTACTCTCGTTTTGACCCTGTTTCGACATCAGCTATGCCCTACCCCTCGGTTTTAAAAAACAAGGCGTAAAATTAGCATGATTATAACCGCGACAGCAAGAATGGAAAATCGTTTCCCGCAACAAAAAAGGGGGCACCCAAAAGGTGCCCCCCCGGAACAACTATTTCGCCGCCGATCAGTCGATGATGGCGTCGACCGGACAGCTGTCGACGCAGGCACGACACTCGGTGCACTCGTCGGTAATCATGTAAACATCACCTGATTCAACGATTGCACCCAGTGGGCAGCTATCAACGCAGGTACCGCAAGTGATACAGTCTTCGTTAATTTTCAGAGCCATCGCTATTCTCCTTTAATTCTGTCGCCGCAACTCAAGGATCAGACTTCCATGACTTCTGCTTCTTTGTTCTGCACCACGGAATCGATCATCGCTACAAACTCATCGGTTACGTGCTGGACCTCTTTTTCACTGCGTTTAAGATCATCTTCCGTGATCTCTTTTTCCTTTTCCAGCATTTTCAGGGTTTCATTGGCGTCGCGCCGGGCATTACGCACGGAAATTTTGGCCTCCTCCGACATCCGCTTGATAATTTTCACCATCTCCTTGCGCCGTTCCTCGGTCAATGCCGGAACCGGCAAACGGATCAGTTGGCCGTCGGACGAGGGGGTTAAGCCGAGATCAGCCTTGAACAGGGCCTTTTCAACCTCGGAAATAAGGTTCTTCTCCCAGGGCTGCACGGTAAGCAGGCGTGGTTCAGGGGCCGCAAGCGTGGCAACCTGATTCAGCGGGGTCGGGACACCATAATAGTCAACCCGAACATCATCCAGCAGGGTCGTTGTTGCCCGCCCGGTGCGCACCTTGGCCATCTCTTTTTTCAGGGCCTTGACAGCCCGGTCCATCGCGGTGCGGGCCTCTTTCATGACTTCATCAATCATCCGTTTCGCCTCCCCTGACAATGGTTCCGATCTGCTCACCGAGCACAACTTTTTTGATGTTGCCCCGCCGGGTCAGATCGAAAATGATCATCGGCAGATTATTATCCATACAAAGCGAAGTAGCTGTCGCGTCCATCACCTTCAGCCCCTTCTGCAAGACATCCAGATAAGTGAGGACCGGCAATTTAACCGCATCACTGTTCTTCATCGGATCAGACGTGTAAACGCCATCAACCTTGGTCGCCTTAAGGATAACCTCGGCATTGATTTCCATGGCCCGCAAACTGGCCGCCGTATCGGTCGTAAAATAAGGATTACCGGTCCCGGCGCTGAAAATAACCACCCGGCCCTTCTCCAAGTGCCGTACCGCGCGGCGGCGGATGTAGGGTTCGGCAACCTGCTGCATCTCGATCGCCGACTGCACCCGCGTCACGACACCCTGTTTTTCCAGGGCATCCTGCATGGCCAGACTGTTCATGACCGTCGCCAGCATCCCCATATAGTCGGCACTGGCCCGATCCATCCCCTTGGAAGACGCGGCCAGACCACGGAAAATATTGCCACCGCCGATCACCAGCGCAACCTGCACATTGAGCGCGACAACCTCTTTGATCTCGGCCGCTATCCCGGTGATGACCTCCGGATCGATCCCATAGCCCTGCTCACCGGCCAGGGCCTCACCACTCAGTTTCAAAAGAACTCGTTGATACTTGGTCGCCACGTCAGCTCCTGTGGGTGGGGGTTGTTACTTGCTCAGCGCAGCGACTTCAGCTGCAAAGTCACCCTCTTTTTTCTCGATCCCCTCACCAAGCTGGAAACGAGCGTAGCTGTTCAGCTTGATTTCGGTTCCAAGTTCCTTGGCCAGCGCCTCGACAATTTTACCGACTTTCTGATCCGGATCGATCACAAAGGCCTGTTCAAGCAGGCAGACTTCACCGAAATATTTGTTGATCTGCCCGGTGATGATCTTCTCAACAATGTTTTCCGGTTTGCCGCTGTCAAGCGCCTTGACGCGCATGATCTCTTTTTCTTTGTCAACCACGACCGAAGGAACATCATCGCGGGTGAGATACTGCGGAGCTGCTGCCGCTACGTGCATGGCGATCTGCCTGCCGAGTTCCGCGACCCGTCCGTCAGTTGACTCGGTCTGCAGCTCGACCAGAACCCCGATTTTGCCGGCACCGTGGACATAAGAAGACACGACCCCCTGACCGGCATCAATCCGCTCAAAACGCCGGATATCCATATTTTCGCCGATCGTTGCGATCTGGTGGGTCAATTCCTCGGCAACCGTGCGGCCGGTTTCCGGGTAAGGCAGGGCCTTGAGAGCCTCAACATCATCGCTGCCCGGCGCGGCCAGAACAACTTGGGCGATACCGGCGGCAAAAGCTTTGAAAGCATCGTTTTTGGCCACAAAGTCAGTTTCGGCATTCACCTCAACCAGGGCACCGATGCTGCCTTCAGAGGCGGCCACAACCATCCCCTCGGCGGCCACTCGGCCCGATTTCTTGGCAGCCGCAGAAAGCCCCTTCTTACGCAGAAAATCGACGGCGTCATCCATGTTGCCGGCGGTTTCCGTCAGGGCTTTTTTACAATCCATCATTCCGGCACCGGTCTTCTTGCGCAGTTCTGATACCATCGCAGCGGTAATACTCACGTCTGTTCCTCCATCGTTTGTCAGGCCTAAACCCGTAATTTTGTTTGTTAAACCAACGGCCGGACCGAAGCCCGGCCGCCGGCCCTTGCATTTAAATCAATTGTCTTACAGCTGGAACTTACTCTGCAGCCGGCGTCACCACCTCAGCGACCGGAGCAGCGGGGGCCTTTTCCTCCACTTTGGCCGGGGCGACTTCAACAACCGGCTCATCCTTACCTTCCGCTTCAGTCTGCTTCTGATCCTTGCGCCGCTGAGTACCCTCAATACAGGACTCAGCCATTTTGCCGGCAAACAGACGGATCGCACGGATGGCATCGTCATTACCGGGGATAATGTAATCGATATTGTCGGGATCACAGTTGGTGTCGACCACGGCAACCACCGGAATGCCGAGCTTGTTGGCTTCCTTGACGGCAATCGCCTCTTTTTTCGGATCGATGATAAAAACCGCACCGGGCAGTTTGGTCATATTCTTGATCCCGCCGAGGTTCTTCTCCAGCTTTTCACGCTCGCGCTCAAGTTGCAGAGCTTCCTTCTTGGTATATTGTTCGATCGTGCCGTCAGCGACCATCGCCTCGATCTTCTTCAGCCGATCGATACTGGCCTTGATGGTGGCGAAGTTGGTCAGCATACCGCCGAGCCAGCGATTATTGACATAGTACTGGCCGGCCCGCAACGACTCTTCGACGATAGCGTCCTGAGCCTGTTTTTTGGTGCCGACAAACAGAACCTTCTCACCGCCGGCAACCGTATCCTGGATAAACTGGCAGGCGGTCTTGAAATAGCGGACGGTCTTCTGCAGGTCAACAATGTAGATCCCGTTGCGGGCACCGAAAATATAGGGCTTCATTTTCGGGTTCCAGCGTTTGGTCTGATGACCGAAGTGAACGCCGGCTTCGAGCAGTTGTTTCATGGTGATCTGGGCCATTTTGCTTACTCCTTCAGCTTGGTTTAATTCCTCCGCCACAGTCTTTTCCGCCAGGTCCCGATTGATCGGGAACCACCCTGAACAGATCCTGAAGCGTGTGTAATGATTAACTGCACGTCTATAACATTCAACCGCTGGTCAGGCAAGTGAATTTTTATCAATCATCCAGCAACCGATCTTGACCATTTGGCAGAAGACCGAAGGGTTTACTGTATTTACAGACGCAGGCGGCTGTACTAACATGCGCCACCATGTCCAGCTTACGTATCCACCGTTACATCATTAAAGAAATCAGCATCCCGGTCATCCTCAGCCTGCTGATTTTCACCTTTGTTCTGCTGATGGGACGGATCCCCCAACTCACTGAGATGGTCATCAGTAAAGGGGTCCCGACGAGCGAAATTCTGCAGCTGTTCAGCTACCTGCTGCCGACTTTTTTCAGCATCACC
>JAADGW010000164.1 GCA_013152145.1 Deltaproteobacteria bacterium | reverse complement strand
AAGGGCCGCATGAACCCATCCCTGGGGCTTGACTGTCGCCATCCAGGCGACAGACACCCTTGAAGTGGGCACCCCGAGGCCATCCGGCTGAGAGTTACAAAAATTCATGGTATAGCTTTCCGGCGGAAAAGTCAGCCCCAAGGTCATCCGACTATCGACAAAACCGATCCAAAGAATCGACGGTATAGATATAACTAATTGGTATCAGGCGCGCAGTCCGGCTACTCTAGCCTGAAACTCAACAACCTTCGGGAGAAAAAAATGAAACAACTGCTGCTCTTGTTTATGTCACTGTTGATTGCACTACCGGCATTTGCTGCTACCCAGGCCGGTAATTTCACCTGGACGTTCGATCTTTCCGGCCAGCGACCGGGTGAAGAAGCCGAACTCTGGATTCCCTATCCGGTTTCGGATGCCGTTCAGCTGATCAGTCATCTCAAGTGGGAGGGAAACTACAGCGAAGCTGCCGTGTACACTGAACGAACCTTCGGCGTACCGATGCTCTACGTCCGCTGGAAGAAAGGAAGCAAGCAGCGTCAATTGACCTTCAGCTTCCATGCTGAACGTCAAAAACAGGTCAGACGTGATTTTCCGCAGAATGAAGCGGCTTATGATCCGCGAGACTTCGCTCTCTACCTTGCGCCGACAACTCTCGGTCCGGTGACCGGCAAAGTCAAAAAACTTGCCGATCAGATCACGGCGGGCAAAACCGGTATTCTTGAAAAAGCGCGGGCCGTTTATGACTGGACGATCGAAAATACCTTTCGTGACCCGAAGACGCGCGGTTGCGGTCTTGGCGATGTGACCGCCCTGCTGCGCCGCCCCGGTGGAAAATGTGCCGACATAAGTTCGATATATGTCGCGCTGGCCCGCGCCGCCGGGGTGCCCGCGCGCGAAATTCTCGGCATCCGTACCGGCAAAAAGGCCCATCAGGATGTCAGTAAATGGCAGCATTGCTGGGCGGAATTTTATCTCCCCGGCTATGGTTGGGTGCCGGTCGACCCCGCCGATGTGCGCAAAGCCATGCTGAAACAGAAGTTGCAGCTTGGCGACCCCGAGGTTGCCGAACTGCGCGACGCTTTCTGGGGTCAGGTTGATCCGTACCGTATCCGTCTCAGTGAAGGTCGTGACCTGCAACTGAACCCGCCGCAACAGGGTCCGGCCATCAATTACCTGATGTATCCGTTTGCCCAGGTCGGCGGCAAAACGCTGGACTGGCTGGAACCGGAAACATTTAAATATACGATCAGCTGGGATCAATAAGCTGAACTCAAAGGGCCACCTCCAGCGGGGTGGCCCTTGCTTATTCCGGTTGGCGCAATCTATTCAGCCAGATGACCTCGCATTGCTGAATAGTTACCGGCCGGCAAAATTTAACCGATAACCCCGTTCAGTATCGCTGTCAGGGTCAGGCTGCTGGTCAGCAACCAGAGGCTGACCCCCTGGGCCAGTGGCCGGACACCGACATTTTTCAGGATCTCTATGCTCAGCCCGGCACCGATCAGAAACAGGGTCACCACCAGCGCTTGCCGGGCAACTGCCGCCAATCCGCTCCAGAGGTATCCAAACTGCGGCAACAGGGTGCGCAGCGCGGCGGCGAGCATAAACCCGACAATGAACAACGGTACCCGGGCTTTGCTTTCCGACTTGGTGACCCAGGCGGTCCCCAGCACAAAGGGGACAATCCAGAGCGCCCGGGTCAGCTTGACCGTGGTTCCCGTCGCCAGCGCGACGGCACCGTAGGCGGAGGCGGCGCCGACAACGCTGCTGGTGTCGTGGATCGCCAGCCCGGCCCAGATGCCGAACTGCTGCTGGCTGAGATGCAGCAGATGACCGAAAAACGGGAACAGCAGCAGGGCCACGGAGTTCAGGGTGAATACGGTGGCCAGGGCCAGGGCCGCCTCATCGTCCCGGGCCTTGAGGACTGGCGCCATCGCCGCGATGGCGCTGCCGCCGCAGATTGCGGTGCCGAAGGAGATCAGCGCCGAAGTCTTTTTTGCGGTACCGAAGAAATGTCCCAGCGAGATCCCGATGAACAACGTCAGGGAGATCCCGATAATCGTATAAACCAGCGAACCTTTGCCCACCTGCCAGACCTGTCCGAGGCTCAGTCCGAAGCCGAGACCGACCACCGATAATTGCAGCAGCTTCCGACTCCAGTCGGAAGATTCCTGCGGCCAGGGGTTGCCGAGCAGCAGGCTGAAAGCGATCCCGCCGATCAGCGCGTAGGCGGTATTTACCTCCGGCAGCAGACAGGCTGTCAGGAGGAGCAAAAACAGAATTTTTCTGAAACGCAGTCCGGTCATCGGTCATCATCCTTTTCGCAGGGGCTTCATCTCTGGTTGTCAATGGAAGCTGTCTGCAAAAATAGGCTTCGCAATAACCTAAGTCCAATATATAATACTTCTGACCTATATCAGCGTAATTGATAAGGAGGGTCTATGGGGATCAGCCTCAGACAGTTGGAAGTGTTTATTTCGGTGGCGCAGACCGGGAACGTCACCCGGGCCGCTGAAGCGTTGCGGATCTCCCAGTCGGCGGTCAGTATGTCGTTGGCAGAGCTGGAACGGTTGCTGGGCGAGAAGCTGTTTGATCGCCGCGGCAAGCGGCTGGTGGTCAATGATCAGGGTCGGGCGCTGATTCCCAAAGCGGCGGCGGTCCTCTCCCGCGTGGCGGAAATCGACAGCCTCTTCAGCGGGCCGGACCACCAGTCGACCGGTCTGCTGCGGGTGGGTGCCAGTTCAACCATCGGCAACTACCTGATGCCGCGTATTTTCGGGGCGTTCACCGACCATTTCAGCGAGGCCGGCATCTCCCTTGATGTCGGTAATACCGAGCATATTGTCCAGGAACTGTTACGCTTTAATATTGATATTGGATTTATCGAGGGCCTTTGTCATCAGCCGGCCATCGAAACAATCCCCTGGCGGCCGGATAATCTGGCGATACACGTAGGAGCAGGGCACCCGTTAGCGGAAAAAGCGGAGCTCAGCAGCGATGATCTGCTGCAGGCCCGCTGGATCTTACGCGAGCAGGGATCGGGCACCCGTGAGATTTTCGAGGCGGCCTTGAGCGGAAAAATGGACAGCCTCAGGGTTTATCTGGAACTGGGCAATACCGAAGCGATCAAAGAGGCGGTGGCGGCGGGACTCGGCATCAGCTGTCTGTCTCTGCTGGCCACCCGGCGTGCCCGCCAGAGCGGGGCGCTGGTGGCTTTGAAGACCCCGTTTCTGGACCTGCGGCGAAACTTTTACCTGCTTCTGCACCGCGAAAAATATCGCACCAAATTGCTGCGTTGTTTCATCGATTTTTGTGCAGATTATTCGGCGGATGACAACAGCGGGGATGCGGGTTGACAGGGCGGTTGTGATGGTTGCGCGATCCCCCCCGTTTTCCAGGAGGAAATAAAGATGGTATCTGATTGGTCCCAAAAGGGCCGGCGCTGGCTGATGGAGAGTACGGAATTGCCGTTGACCCTGCTCGCGGGGGTGGTCGGCATCTTCTCCGGACTGGCCGCGGTGGTTTTTCGGGGGCTGATCGGCCTGTTTCATAACCTGTTTTTCTTCGGCCGCTTTTCTTTTGCCTACGATGCCACCGCGTATACCGCTGTGAGCTCATGGGGCGCCGGGGTCATCCTGGTGCCGGTGATCGGAGCGGTTCTGGTGGCCTTCCTGGTGAAAAATTTTGCGCCGGAGGCCAAGGGGCACGGGGTGCCCGAGGTCATGGATGCTATCTACTATCAAAAAAGCATCATTCGGCCGGTCGTGGCCCTGGTCAAGTCGCTGGCTTCAGCGATCTCCATCGGTTCCGGCGGTTCAATCGGGCGAGAAGGTCCGATCATCCAGATCGGTTCGGCCCTGGGTTCGGCCATCGGCCAGATACTGCGTCTGCCCTCCTGGCAGCGTTACACGCTGATCGCCGCCGGGGCCGGCAGTGGCATTGCCGCGACGTTCAACACCCCCATCGGCGGGCTGCTTTTTACCATCGAACTGATCCTGCCCGAGATCAGCGCCCGCACCCTCATCCCCGTTTCCATCGCCACCGGGGCCGGGACTTTTTGTGCCAGATTGTTCTTCGGTGAAGTTCCCGCCTTTGTTATCCCTTCATTGGTGCTTCCGCTGGCCCATAAAACAACCCTCGGTGAATTCGTCGCTTATGTGATTCTCGGACATATCCTCGGGCTGGTCGCGGCCATCTACATCTGGTCCATTTACCGGTTTGAGGATTTTTTTGACGGCATGCCGGGCAACTACTATACCCGGCATATGAGCGGCATGCTGGTGGTGGGGCTGATGATGTACTTCAGCATGCGCTTTTTCGGCCACTACTACATCGAGGGGGTGGGGTACGCGACGGTACAGGACATTCTGGCGACGACCCTGAATCATCCCTATTTCCTGTTGCTGTTGCTGTTTGCCAAGCTGCTCTCAACCTCTCTGACCCTCGGTTCCGGCGCCTCGGGCGGGGTGTTTTCCCCTTCCCTGTTTATGGGAGCAACTCTGGGAGCGGGATACTGCCTGCTGCTCAACGACTGGTTTCCTCTGCTGAATCTCGATGTGCAGGGGATCGCAGTGGTCGGTATGGCCGCCATGGTGGGCGGAGCGACGGGAGCGGTCATGACGGCGGTTGTGATGATCTTCGAAATGACCCGTGATTACAATGTCATCATTCCGCTGATGATCACCGTCTCGATCACTTACGGGATCCGTCGTCTCTTGTTCTCCGAAAGCATCTACACCATGAAACTGAGCCGGCGCGGGCACCGTATTCCCCAGTCCCTGCAGACCTCCTGGTGTGTCTCCCGAACCGCCGAGGACATCGCCATGGCTCCCATCCTCTTCGCCGGGAATGATGATGACCTGGCCGGGTTGCGCAAACGGCTGGAGAAGAGCAATGAACAACCCTACGTTCTCGTACTCAGGGACAAGGAGATCGAAAAAGTGCTGAAACCGACCAAGACCGGAGCGGACGGCAGGTTTGAGCTGACGGAAGTCCGATTTCTAGTGGCGCCTGCCAATGACATGCTGCTGGACCTGCTGGCCAGACTCGAAGCGGCGGGAGTTGACGTGGCGGTGGTGACGTCGCCGGGGGGCATGGCCGGCCCCGCGGATGTTCTCGGGGTTCTGGCGCACAATGAAATCGTCAAGGGATTTCAAAATCCTCAGGACGAGTTCAACCACACCGCTGCCTGAGGGTTTTCTGCAGCAAACGCCTTCTCCGCAATTGGTGTCAGAGCGATTGTTCCGCGTTGTTGTGAGGGCACGAAGAATACGCAAAGCTCAGCCGCCGAACTGTACCCAGAGAATGGAGCCCCAGATCCAGGCCCCCAGCAGCAGGGTCAGCAGGACCGCGGCCGAGCCGATATCTTTGGCCCGACCGGAGAGCTCGTGGTGTTCCGGCCCGATCCGGTCGACGACCGCTTCAATCGCTGAATTCAGCAGTTCGACGATCAACACCAGCACCAGGGAGGCGATCAGCAGCAATCGTTGGGTCGCGTCGACATCGAGCCAGCAGGCCAGCGGAATCAGGATGAGGGCCAGCAGCAGTTCCTGACGAAACGCCGCCTCGTGGATAAAAGCGGCGCGTAATCCCTTTGCCGAATAGCCGGCGGCAAGAATGATTCGCTTCAGGCCGGTGTTTCCCTTCACATCACTTCTCCGCATTCCAGGCGTTGAGCCGATGGCCGAAAATGTAGGCCGCTCCCTGGTAATAGCTGATCGTGCGCCGCACCAGCGGATCATCGGCGGTTGCAGCGGTTTCTTCGATATCTCCGCTCGCCAGTCCCCGCTGCATGCGGATGACTTTGCGCGGTTCGAGGATCGCCATTTGTCGGCCGTCGAACAGGCCCAGGTTCTGGTAGTTGGCGATAAAAGCACGTTCTTCGTCCGGTTGCATGCGGAGGATATCCTTGCCGAAAAAGAACGATTCGTAACTCATGTTCAACAGCCCCAGCAGGGTCGGGGGCAGGTCGATCTGACTGGCCAGGGTTGAAACCTTCCCCGGCGCAACATGTCCGGGAGAATAGATCCACAGCGGGATATGATAGCGTTCCACCGGCAGGGCGCGTTTTCCGGCGCTGCCGGCCTGATGATCGGCAAGGATCACAAACAGGGTGTCCTTGAACCACGGCTTGGAACGCGCCTGACGCAGAAACTCGCCGATCGCATAATCGGTATATTTGATGGCCCCCGGCCGGCCACTGCCCGAGGGGATGTCGATTTTTCCCTCCGGATAGGTGTAGGGGCGATGATTGGAGGTTGTCATCAGGTGCATGAAAAACGGTTTCTGCTGTGCCGCCGAGCGGTCCGCCGCTTTGAGGGTCTGGCGGTAGATATCGCCGTCAGACATGCCCCAGGCATTGGTAAATTCCATCTCCTCGTCCGGAACACTCGATTGATCGATAATCCGGTAACCGTTGCCGCCGAAAAAGGCGTTCATGTTTTCAAAATAGCTGCGCCCACCGTAGATAAAATAGGACTGGTAGCCTTTCTGGTCCAGAACATTGCCCAGCGACCACTGATCGGTTTCCCGGCCGATCCGTTTGACGATAGAGCGTCCGGGGGTCGGCGGGATCGACAGGGTCACCGCCTCCAGTCCGCGCGTGGTGCGGGTTCCGGTAGCATAAAAGTTGGTGAAAAAGAGGCTCTTGTCGATCAGCGCATCCAGATTGGGGGTCAGGTTTTGCCGGTTGCCGAAATAGCCGATGTAGTCGGAACTCAGGCTCTCGACCATAATCATGATGATATTCAGGCGTTTTTCCGGGCCGGGGTTGTTGATGGTGCGTTTAATGTCGAACAACCGGTTGCTTTCGTAGGTCGCGTTCGGCTGGCTGACCGCCCTGCGCAGTTCGTCTGATGCCAGCTGCTTCGGCAGGCTGGCATAAAACTGCCGGTAATCAATCTGGTTGTTGCGGAAGGCGGCGACAAACTGGTAGGGGCCGTTACTCGCCAGTTCATTCTGATAGACGTTACCGGAGACTTGCCGTAACGGCTGATTCAGGCCGAAATAACTGACTACCGGCAAACCGAGCAGCAGCAGGGCGATCAGGCGCCGGGCCAGACTCTCCCGGGTGAGCAGCGCCTGATCGATCATCCCGCGCAGGAGGTAAAACAGCAGCAGGGCAACGACAAACATTCCGGCGAACAGCAACCCGACCGGGTAGGATTCAAGGATATTGTCAGTGACTTCACGCCGGTAAATCAGGTAATCGATGGAGATGAAATTAAAGCGGACGCTGAATTCATCCCAGAACAGGTATTCCGCAACGGCGACAAAACAGCCGGCGTAAAGGGCGGCAAAAAATACCAGTTTGAGCCACCAGCCATGCAGCTTTTTCCCCCAGAATTTCTGCGGGAAAAGCCACAGATAGAGGGTCGGCACAATCAGCGCGTAGCTGAAAAAACCGCTGTCAAAAAGCAGCCCGGTAGAAAAAATCTTCAGCAGATCGGCAGCGGATGCTTGTACATCGGGCCAGCTGATCAGCAGCAGGGTCAAACGCGTTAAAGTAAAAAACCCCAGGCCGATAAGATAAGCCCGGAAAAGGAGCTGAAATCGTGATGTG
>JAADGW010000226.1 GCA_013152145.1 Deltaproteobacteria bacterium | reverse complement strand
GCGGTCAGCAGCAGGTCGGCCAGCCCCTGCCACAACGGCAGATGCTCAACCTCGGCGCGCGGCAGCCAATCAAGATCGGTCAGCGCCAGCAGCGGCCGGGCCCCCTGATCCCAGAGCTGGCTGGCCGCGTAACGGCCGCAGAAGAGGATTTCATCCTGCAAGGTGGGTAACAGCGCGGACAGTTCAGCCAGACAGGCTTCCACCAGCCGGGCCAGACCATTTTCCAGCAACGCGCGGGAATCACTCCCTTTGATGCCGAGCAGATGGCGCAGCCATTGATCCCGTTTACGCAGCATGTCGACCAGCATCTGCTGCAAAGCGTCCATGCGATTGTCCAGGTGTCCCAGCAGCAGAGCAATCTGCTCATTCCCCGGCTGCTCACGACCGAGTCGCGCCAAAAGATTTTCCGCCGCCTTCAGGTAGAGCTGGTCGGCATCTTCCGCCAGCTCCGGGACACCGCCGAAACGGCTCAGCCAAGGCATCTTGCGGACCAGACCGGCATTAAAGCTGTCGATCGTCTGGATCGACAAAAGCGCCGGGTTCTGCAACAACCGCCAATTCTGCTGACGATCCCGGGCAAGAGCCTGACGTGCCAGATTCCAGCTCAGTTTTTTGTGTTCCTCCTGGGGACATTCGCCCTGGGCTGATTCCAGAGTCTCCAGCAGACGACTGCGCATCTCGGCGGCCGCTTTACGCGTGAAGGTGATCGCCAGAATCTGCTGCGGCCGCTCAACGCGACCGAGCAGCGCGAGAAAACGCTGGATCAGCAGTTCGGTCTTTCCCGACCCGGCCGGTGCCTGGACGATGAAAGAGCGGGTCGGATCGATCGCCGCAGTCCGCTCCGCCTGATCGGCAATCATTCTTGCGGCACTCATGATGTCATCTCCGGCGAGACAACCTCCGGGGTGGCTTCGGTAATCCGGCAGAGACCTTTGAGATCACAGAAGCGACAGGCGGTTTCGGTATCGACCGGATCGACGCTTGCTTGTCCGGCAACAAAATCTCCGGCCAGCTGTTCCAATTGCTGCCGCCAATAATCGACCACCTGCGCCCAGTCCGTCAGTCCCAACTCCGTTGCCGGTTTGCTCTGGGCAACGCCCGGCACCTTCGGCAGCAACCCGGCCTCGCGACTGATACCGGTCAACTTGCAGGCACCACGACGGACCTGCGCAAAGGCCACACCGTCAGCATCCGCCTCACTATCGGTAATCGCATAAATCGGCAACTGCGGCTCCAGCAATCGTTCGGCAAGCAAACTGTCCACCCTGACCCGTCCGGTTTTGTAGTCGAGAACCACCCGGCTGCCGTCCGCTAATTGATCGATACGATCGATAACGGTTCTGATCCGCAGCGGCCCGATCTGCTCAAAGTGTTCCTGTTCCGTTTCCACCACCGCGAAGGGGGTTCGCCCCTCCTCGACTTCGCTCAACCACTCATCGACCAGCGCCTGCAACCGAACCGATTCGATCTCCTGCAACCGCGGCGGTGGCGGCACCTGCTCGGCAAAATGATCCTGCAAAGCCCGGCAGACCTGCTGTTTGATCAGCTCGCTACGACCGACCGCGTCCAGTTCGAACAGCGTCTGCTGATCGCCGACTTCAGCCCAGAAATACTCCAACGCTTTGTGCAGCAGATTCCCTCTGGTCAGTGGGTCGAGACCCGGCTGCGCTTGATCGAAGCGTTTGCCGCGCAAACGAAAATGAACAAAGGCACGAAACGGACAGAGCGCCTGGTCTTTGAGAATGGCCGTCCCCCCTTCACCACGTTCAGCGGTCAAAGCCGGTCCCTGCACATCGTTCAGTTCGATGAGTCCGGGAGCGACGGCAGACTGGCGAAAAATCGCATCCTGCGGCTCGGCAAAATGCGGTTGAGCCGCGGGCAGATCGCTGATCAGCGGACTGGGGCGCAGTTGACAATCGCCGCTACGCAGCGCGTAACTGAAAATGCTGTCGCCGCCGGCCGCTTTGAGCCGCTGCAACACATTGTGCGAGAATTGCAGTTCACGCTCTGCGCTGGAATGCGGCATCCCCTTTTCCACCTGCAACCGGACCGGCAAAAAGGGATTCGGCCGGGCCGCGGCCGGAAAGATCTCTTCGTTAAGCCCCATCACCCAGAGATGATCGAACTCAAGCCCAGCCGATTCGAGCAAGCCGACCACCTGCACCGGTCCGGTCGGCGCTTCCAGTTGAAATTCGATCTCTCCGGCCAAACGGCGCAACAGGCCGACCGCCTGCTGGCGGTCAATCGGGGCCGACACCGGATCGAGAGAGGCGAGCGCCGGCAGCAGCTTCTCCTGCCAGGCCTTGACCATCTGATATTCACTGCTCGACAGGCTCCGCTCTCCCGGCCAGCCGACCGCCTGCAACTGTTGCGCAAAGCGCCCGGCCCACTCACCGGGGTGCAGACGCTCACGGGTCTCGACAGCCTTGAGCAGCCGACTGAAAATGTTGGCCGCACCGGCAGCCCGGTCCTCGTGCGCCGCCAGTTCATGCAGTTTTTTCAGACTGATCTGCTGCTGCCGGAAGGAGCGCAGCCAACTGTCGAGCTGCGCCCGCCGGTCTGCTTCACGCTGACTGCCGCCCAGATAAGGGGTCCGTAACAGAAAACCGGCCTGATCGATACTCAACTGGAAGCCGCTGCCGAGAATCTGCAGGGCCGCGTAAATCGGCCCCTGCTCCAACAACGGTGCGCCCAGA
Source organism: Deltaproteobacteria bacterium (assembly GCA_013152145.1). Lineage (GTDB taxonomy): Bacteria > Desulfobacterota > Desulfuromonadia > Desulfuromonadales > Geopsychrobacteraceae > Malonomonas. The sequence continues at coordinate 12,980 of JAADGW010000226.1, read as the reverse complement.
GAAAGGCTGAAAGCTGCCTCGTTATCCTGCAACTGCAAATCCGCCGGCGGATCGATCTGCTGCCGGAAGACCCGCTCGATCTGTTTGCGGCGTGCTTGCAGATCGGGCACCACGATGCCGATCGAGTCAGCCCCCCGATCGAGCAGCCCGCGAGCGGGCGGCCAGTTCAACCTCCCGCTGCGGATCGGGACAGGCAAAGCTACCGATTTGAGCCTGCGCTGCTGGTTCCGCTTGCAGCTCCTCGATCTGCCCGCCGGCCTGCTCAACCACCCGGCGCAACCCCTCCAGCTCGGGAGTCGACTGATCGAAACCGACCAGCAGAACCTCTGTCGGCAATGCCAGTTGTCCGTTGCGCATGGCGGCAAAAACCAGTGCCGGCAGCTCGGCCCGATCGAGCCACCGCTGCTGTTGACACTGTTGTCGATAGGCCTTCTGCCAATGCTGGAAAACCTGTTGATCTTCGGTCAGCGGGAAATCATCGGCGTTACAATCATAGGAAACAGACCACTGATAGGCTTCCTGGACTTTGCGCGCCGTTGCGGCCAGTTGCAACAGCTCCAATTCACTGTTCGCCGACTGTTTTTCGATCAGCTGTTCCCACAATCGCAGCGCCGGAAAACCCTCCAGCAACCGCCAGGATTCTCCCAGATCGGCCAGGCAGCGATGCAGCCAGCCATCAAAACTGATAATCTGTGGTGTTGCCCAGACCGTTTCCCCCGCTGCTTGCAGCTGCGTGTCGTAGGCGGCGATCAGATGCCGGGAAAGCCGTTTATTGGCGGTGAGAACCAGTGCCCCGGCAGCAGCGGCAGTGATGATTCGTTGTTGGATAGCAGACAAGAGACAGCCCCCCGTAAAATGAGTGAAAATCAGTCGTAACTATTCAGCCATCCATCACGCCGCTGAATAGTGATAATCAATCCAAAGAAACGATCAGATCCGGCTCTTTTTCTGCTGCCGTATTGTCCAATTCGACAACATCGCCGCCCAGCTCTAAGTTTGCCCGTTCAACCAGCTCAACGGGCAATTCTTTCTGGACGGAAACGCCCAGATCTTTAAATTCCGAGGCCTGCTTTATCAGGTTCCCACGGCCGCTGTACAACTGGCCGAACGCTTTGTCATAACTCTCGCGGGCCTTGTCCAGCTGGCGACCGACACCTTGCATACTGGTCAAAAATCCGTTGAGCTTATTATAGAATTTCTCTGCCCGGCTCGCCAATTCGGCGGTATGCTTGTTCTGATTCTCAAAGCGCCAAAGCTGTCGTACAATGTTGAGACTCGTCAAGAGGGTGGTCGGAGTCGCGACCAATACGTTCTGCTCGATCGCCCGCTGAAACAGCGTTTCGTCATATTTGAGCGCTTCTACGTAGGCGGATTCGATAGGGATGAACATGATGACCACCTCGGGAGAGTTCAATCCCGGCAGTTTAAAATAATCCCGATCCGCCAATTCATTGACCCGATCCCCAACGGCACGGGCATGCGCAGCCAGCGCCTGCTCACGATCCAGGTCATTTTCTGCATTCACATAACGGGTGTAAGCAGCCAGCGAGGTCTTTGCGTCAATAACCAGGTGCTGATTTTGTGGCAGATAGACAATCGCATCAGGGCGCTGCCGACCCTCTTCGGTGGTAAAACTCACTTCGCGTTTATAATCGGTCCCGGGGCGAAGGCCGGAACTGTCGAGAACATTCTCCAGCATCAGCTCCCCCCAGTTCCCCTGAACCTTCTTTTGTCCCTGCAATGCGGTCGTCAGTTTATCGGCCTGGTCAGTAATCTCTTTGTTCAGGGTCTGCAGGTTCTGCAGTTCAGTTCTGAGCTGCACCCGCTGTTCCGCATCCCGAGAGTGGATATCCTCCACCTTCGCTTTAAAACTCTTCATTTCATTATGGATTGGAGCAATAAGGTTGGTAATGCTCTCTTGATTAAGCTCTTTAAATGCCTTGCCCTTGCGCTCCAGGATCTCGCTGGCGAGATGTTCAAACTCTCTCTTCAGCTCTTCTCTGTTTTCCTGCAGCAATCTCAACTGCTCGTCAAAATGTTGCTGCTTTTCATCCAGCGAGGTTTTCAGCCTGGCGTAGGCATTGCCTAACTCATTGTTTTTTTCCTCGCTGGATTTCAACTCGGCCTTGGCCTGCTCCCACCAGCTCTTATAGTTATCCAGAGACTCCTGTTTTTCCGCCAGCTGGGTTTGTGCCTTCTTCAGTTCCTCACGACTTTCCGCCAGCTGTCCGGCGGTAGCGTTCTGAACCTCTGCGGCAGCAACCAATTTTTGCTCCAGTTGCGCACTGTACCGATTTTTCTCCTCGATTCGTTCGTTGAAATCGGTGCGTGTCATCTCCAGCTGGTCATTCAATTTGTCTGCTGCTTCCCGTGCTTTTGCACTGATTTCCCGGGCCTGTTGTTCCGTTTGACGCAGAGCATCAATTTCAACTTTCTGGTCCCGGCAATCACCCGCAAGCCGCTCAATCTGCATTTTGTCATTATCTCGGTCAGCTTCAAGGCGACTGCAAGCAATATCCTGTGCGGCTTTATCCTCAATCGCTGCAGATAATTTTTCCTGCAGCTCACCCATACCGGCCTGGACACGTTCCAGCTCCGCCCGTGCCACTTCCAGCTCAGCATGCATCCGCTGCTTGATTTTCTGTGCACGCCAACTGGCAATTGCCCATGCTGCGACAAAAGCCATCAGTGGTAATGCAACTGACAGCACAATATTTTCCATTATTTTCCTCCACTGAAAAATGCTATTTCTGCATCAAAACTCCGCTGAACAGCCACCGAGATCCGATCCTCGAAAAAGTAAAGTGGCCTACCGGCAAGCTACCCCGTTATTGAGTCATAAAAAGTCACACTCTGGATTCCGGCAGCGACCGACCAAGATCGGCGGTATGGATAAAGTGCATCAGTCAACTCGGGCGGTTGGGGGTATAACATAACTATTCAGCCAGATGGTCTCGGGGTGTCCACTTCAAGGGTTTATGCGGCCCTTGGAGTGGGCACCCCGAGACCATCCACCGTGCTGCTGAATAGTTACCAAAATAACAACTGAGGTCGGTCGGAGCAACCGGCAATCTCGCCTTTTTTCCACTCCGCCTCTTGCTGAAAGCTGCCATCTCCCCTATGATCGCGCTTTCAATGTCTGCGACAAAAGCAACTATTCAGTCAGGTACCCTTGGAGCGGGTAACGCGAGGTCATCCATCGCGCTGCTGAATAGCTCCTTACAAAGAAAGGATCTCAACCATGACCAAGCTGGATCAGGCTTTGGCCGCCGGTCTGCAGGATCGTAAAATGCAGCCGGTTTTTTACGATTTGTTCCTCAATTCGCTTTTCTTTATCCCGACCGTCGACGAGGCAGAACCGACGAACAGTGACAAAAACAAGCTCAAAGGTGAAGAGGAAGATGAGGGGGTCCTTCCGTTACTGGTGGAGGCTGACGGGGAAAATTATCTACTGCTGTTCGACACGATCAAGCGATTAACCGATTGGGCGGACGAAGACGCCAAATACGTTGCCTTGCCCGGTCACGCCATCACTGAGATGTCGCTGCCGAACCTCTACTGGGCGATGAACTACGGAACCGAGCAGCAGAAACAATTTGATCCGGATGAGATCGCCTGGCTTAAAAGTATCGTCCGGCAGGCCAAAGAGGATGCTCCGCAGCAGGAGCAGGAGGAAAAATGATGCTGCGGGACAATCTCAGCTGTATCGATCTTGACCAGCCGAACCTGGAAGGTTTTCGTAAATTCATCAGCTGCTGGCTCTATCAGACTGCGGAGCAAACCTTTGTGGTTGATCCGGGGCCGCTGTCGAGCATTCCCCGGCTGGTCGCAGAACTCAGGAAACGCCGGGTTGAAACCCTCGACTATATTCTGCTGACGCATATTCACATTGATCATGCGGGTGGTACCGGAGAACTGCTGAAAAGCTACCCGCAAGCCAGAGTGATCTGTCATCCAGAAGGAATCAAGCATCTGCTTGACCCGGCGAAGCTCTGGCAGGGCTCACAAAAAGTGCTCGGCAAGCTGGCGGCGGCCTACGGTGAAATTATCCCGGTGCCGGAAACCAGCATCGGTTATGAAGAGAAGATCGGCACAACGGCTATCCGCAGCTTTCTGACCCCGGGGCACGCCCAGCATCACTGTTGTTACCTGTTTGATGACCTGCTGTTCGGCGGGGAAGTCGCCGGGGTCCACTGCCCGATAGCCGACGGTATCTACCTGCGTCCGGCCACACCGCCGCGCTTTCTGCTTGAGGTCGCGGTCGACTCGCTCGAGCGGATGATTGCCTTACAGCCCCGCTCCCTGGTGATCGCCCATTACGGGCTGGTGGAACCGGCACTCGACTACCTGAAAACCGGCCTCAACCAATTAAAACTGTGGGTGGAGTGTGTTTCCCGATACGCAGATTTACCGGAGCCGCAGGCAAAGCAGAAAATCATCCAGTGGCTGTTGAATAATGATCCGAATTTTTGCCATTTCAGCCAACTTGACGACGATATCCGTGCCCGGGAGCAATCTTTTCTCGACAACTCCCTGCGCGGTATGCGCGACTACGTCGCCAGGTTATCTGCAACCGGATCGGACCGCTGATCGCGGAGTGCTCCGGTTGCACTTATTCCCCACTTTTGAGCCGCTGCATCACCAGCTTCATATCTTCCCAGACATCCCGCTTTCCGGCGGGATTACGTAACAGGTAGGCCGGGTGAAAAGTCGGCATCAGCGCAATCCCCTGGTAGGTCTGCCAGTGACCACGCAGGCGACCGATCGGCTTCTTGGTCTGCAGCAAGGTCTGGGCAGCAAAACGTCCCAGGGCAATGATGATGCGTGGCCGGATCGCCGCCAGCTGCGATTTGAGGAACGCCTCACACGTGGCGATCTCTTCCGGCTGCGGATCCCGGTTACTCGGCGGGCGGCACTTGATGACGTTACAGATGTAAACATCCTGTCGACTCAATCCCATGGCGAACAAAATCCGATCCAGCAGGCGTCCGGCCTCACCGACAAAAGGAACGCCTTTTTTATCCTCTTCCCGCCCCGGGGCCTCGCCGACCAGAACCAGCTCGGCCCGGGGGTTACCGACCCCGAAGACAAGATTCTGCCGCTGCTCGCCGAGCGGGCAAAGTCCACAGTCCTTTATCCGCAGGGCCAGCTCTGCGAGGGTTTCAGAACGACAGGTTGCCGGCGATGATGCGGCCACAGATTGTGCTGCAGAACAGATCGGCAGCTCGACTTCGGCCGCCGGGGACCAGGTCTCAAATCCCCAGTCCTGTAAATCTTCGAGAACTGCCCGTCCCTGGGAGATCAGTTCGATGCTTTCGTGATATAATTTGTCAGGCATATTGCAAAAATCCATCGATTTAACCGCCTTAAGGCAGTATTGGCAGAGTAGCTATGCGCCTCATATTTTTCCTGGTCATTTTTGTTTTCCTACCGACAGATGCATTCGCCTGGGGGATCGGCGTGCACCTCAGCCTCGGCTCCTGTATTCTGGCAGCACCGGATCAACTGCCTGTCGCCTTGCGGATGCTGTTGTCATCCCAACCGATGTCTTTTCTCTACGGCTGTGTCGCGGCAGATATCACCCTGGGGAAAAAATTCACCCACTACCTGGACCACTGTCACAACTGGCGAGTCGGGCGTAAAATCCTGGAACAGGCCCGTCAGGAAGGGCCGGAGGCCGAAGCCTGTGCCTACGGCTATCTGGCCCATCTTGCCGCCGATACGATTGCCCACAATTATTACGTGCCGTTAAAGCTTTCGATGACCTACAATACCATCCTGCACAACCACGCCTATTGGGAAATCCGCGCCGACCTCGGTATTTCGGATGACATCTGGCCGCTGGCACAGCAGCTCTCGCGACGCGACAATCAATATCTGGATCGCATGCTCAGCCGCATCATCTCCCACACCATCTTTTCATTCCGCACCAACAAGCAGCTCTTCAACTCGATGATGCTGCTCAGCCGCCTGCAACGCTGGCACAAGCTCATGCAGACCATGGCCGACAAGTCAAAATGGGAACTGGATGATACCGAGCACAGTGAATACCTGCTGCTCGCCGTCGAAGCGATCAACGGCATCCTCGGAGATGAAAACAGCCCCTACTGGCAAGCCGACCCGACCGGTGACCGGGCGCTGACGGCAGCTAAACTGATTCGAAAAAATTTAAAACTACTCTGGCTGGACGGCAAATTGCTCAAAGAAGATTCCGACCTGATCGTTGAAGAGCTGCGCAACCGTTTCAGACTGGGGATTACCGATCCCGACGAGCTGCTGCCGCTGTTTACGGTTGTTTAGCCCGCCAGAGAACCACGACCTGATTCAACAGCTGATGGGCAACCTGCTCCTTCGACATCAGGTCCAGTTCTTTCACCCGACCGTCGCGAAATAAAAACCGGACGATATTGGTATCGACGTCAAACCCGGCCCCCTCCGAGGTCACATCGTTGGCGACGATCATGTCGAGATTTTTCTTTTGCAATTTTTCCGCCGCATGCACCAGCAGACGCTCGGTTTCAGCGGCAAAACCGATCAGCACCCGGCCCCCCTTCTGCGCGCCCAGCTCGGCGAGGATATCCGGATTTTTCTCCAACTTCAGGGTCAACTCATCGCTGTTTTTCTTGATCTTGTTTTCCAGCCGGTGAACCGGACGGTAATCAGCCACGGCCGCCGCTTTGATAACGACATCAGCCTCCGGGTAATGCTCCAGCACCGCCGTACGCATCTGCTCGGCAGAAAATACCGGGACACATTTCACCCCGACCGGCACGCTCAAATTGGCCGGTCCCGACACCAGAGTGACCGTCGCCCCCCGTTGACCGGCAGCGGCGGCAATCGCAAAGCCCATTTTGCCGGAAGAATAGTTGGTCAGATAACGGACCGGATCAATTTCCTCACGCGTCGGCCCGGCGGTCACCAGCAGGTTACAGCCGAACAGATCCTTGGGGGTCAAAACAGCTTCGGCCGCGGCTAAAATTGTTTCCGGTGCGGGGAGTTTGCCCTTGCCCTCCCATCCGCAGGCCAGCTCACCCGCCACCGGTTCGAGCAGATGATAGCCCTGTTGAACCAGCATTTTCTCGTTCTGCTGATAGAAGGGATTTTCATACATGTTGGTGTTCATTGCCGGGGCCACCAACACCGCGGCTTTGGTCGCCATAACACTGGTGGTCAACAGATCATCCGCCAGCCCGTGGGCAATTTTACCGACCAGGTTGGCGGTCGCCGGAGCCAGAATAAACAGGTCGGCCCGCTCAGCCAGAGAGATATGGCCGATCTCCCGCTCCTGAAAAAGACTGAACAGATCGGTATGCACGGGGTTTCCGGAGAGCGTCTGGAAGGTCAGCGGCGTGACAAACTCCTGAGCATTTTTGGTCATGATGACATGGACGGTTGCCCCGGCCTTGGTCAGCAGGCGCAACAGCTCCACAGCCTTATAAACGGCGATACCACCACTGACTCCAAGGATAACCGTCTTCCCCTGCAGCATGCCAGCCCCCTTTAAGCTAAAAACGGGTTAGAGTTTCTTTCCCGCCCGATGGTCGTTGCGGGGCCATGCCCCGGGTGCACTCCCGTTGCATCGGGCAGCGGCAGCAGCTGCTCCCGGATACTGGCGATCAGCTGCTGATGATTGCCGCCCGGCAGGTCGGTGCGTCCGATTGAGCCGGCGAACAGGGTGTCGCCAACCATCACCTGATCCTCAACATACAGGCAGATACCACCGGGAGTATGCCCCGGGGTGTGCAACACCTTGATTTGCAATTCTCCCAGCGACAACACCTCGCCACCCACCAGCAACCGCTGCGGTGCGGGAGAAACTTCCGCCGGTAAGCCATACGCGGCCGCGTGCTCTGCTGCCAACCCGAGCAGCTCCCGGTCGTCCCGATGCAGCAACAGTTCCACCCCGGGCTCTTCGAGCAGTCGACGATTGCCACCGATATGATCAAAGTGCCCATGGGTATTGATCACCATCTGCAGTTTTAAATTCAACTGCCGCAGCCGGGCGAGAATCTGTTCGGCATCGCCACCCGGATCAACAACCGCGGCAAGACGGGTCACCTCGCAACCCAGGATATAGCAATTGACCTGCAACGGTCCGGTCGGCAGACTCTTCAGAATCATGACTTGCTCCCCTTGTCAGATAAGCTGGAAAACAGATCGAGATTCTTTTCTTTCAACTGTTCCCCCAGGGTGGCGCCAAGCGGTTTATCGTAACGCTTTCTCTCAGTTTTTTCAGCTCCGACCGCGGCAGGCGGAACAGCCGTCGCCTGCGGTTTCTGCTCCTGAGAACTGCCGTTACCAGCCTCCGGCGTCCCTTTGTAAAAATAACGATCGTAAAGACGATGGTAACTGGTCCAGTTTCCTTCACGGTTCGGTTCTTTGTCGATATGGGTCTGAATCCCGTTGATTTTGGAATCCAGGTCATCAACAAAACTGAGCACCACCGCTTCAAGAAACTTGGGTCGTTTCGGCGAACCATACTCGTACTGGCCGTGATGCGACAGCAGCAGATGTTTCAGCAGAACCGCGAGCTGCTGTGGAAAATCGGCAATCTCGCGCACCCGATCTTCGATCATCTGCACACCGATGATGATATGCCCGAGCAGCTTGCCCTGGTCGGTATAATCGAAAGAACGCTGGTAGGAAAGCTCCTCAACCTTACCGATATCATGCAGCAGCGCACCGGCGATCAGTAGATCCCGATTGATCTGCGGATAACGCCCGGCCATATCTGAGGCCAGCGCCGCGACCGCCAGTGAATGTTCCAGCAGACCGCCGAGATAAACATGATGCATCCCCTTGGCGGCCGGGGCCTGGCTGTAGCGGGCGTAAAACTGTTGATCATCAAAAAAAGCCCGTAACAGCGCAATGATGTGTGGATCAGTCAGGGACGCCAACAGCTCATCCAGCTCCCGCCGCATCTGCTGCGGATCGCGCGCAGAAACCGGCAGAAAATCGGCGAGACTGACGGTCGCTTCCTCAACCCGGCGCAGATCCTGTACAATCAGCTGCATTTTCCCGAGGTAGACACTCGCTTTTGCCTGGACCTGCACAAAATCATTTTTCTCGAAATAACTGGAGAGTTGATCCACCCGATCCCAGATACGGGCCTCGACCTCACCGGTGCGGTCCATCAGTTTCAAGGTCATGTACGGCTTGCCGTTCTTGGCCATCGCGGTAATCTTGTCGCGCACCAGAAATACCGATTCCAACTGATCCCGTTCGCGAATCTGCTCAACATAAATCTGTTTCAAATCATCCCCTTTTCAAACTGTATAACGTTGCAGGATGCTGTTCGCAACCTTTAAACCATCGACTGCGGCACTCATGATGCCGCCGGCGTAACCCGCCCCCTCACCCGTCGGGTATAAACGGGGGTGGCTGACCGATTCATATTCTGCATTCCGTAAAATACGCAACGGCGCGGAGGTTCGCGTCTCCACTCCGATCAGCGTTGCCTGCTCGCTGACAAAACCACGCATGCGCCGGTCAAACTGCGGCAGCGCCCGGCGCAGTTCATCAACCACGAACGACGGCAAACAATCGGCCAGCTCGGCATGGACCACCTGCGGCAGGCAGGACGAGTGCAAGCGTCCCCCCTGCCCGTGGAGAAATTCCAGCAACGGCTGCGCCGGAGCGCTCCATGAGTCACCACCGGCCTGAAAGGCCCGCTGTTCCCAGTGGCGCTGAAAACGGACCCCGGCGAGGGGGTCGGTGGCGGCAAAGTCATCCGCTCGGACCGTGACCACCAGGGCGCTGTTGGACAGCTCCGCATCGCGCCGAAAATCGCTCATCCCGTTAACCACGATCCCGCCCGCTTCCGAGGCCGCGTTGACCACCCGACCACCCGGACACATACAAAAAGAATAGACCCCGCGACCCGACTGCCGATTATTCCAGGCCAGGCTGTATTCGGCAGCAGGCAGCTGCGGATGACTCTGCATACCGTACTGAATGCGGTTGATCAGTTCAAGCGGATGTTCCACCCGCAGGCCGATAGCAAACGCTTTCGGCTCCAGTTTCACCCCGGCGGCAGACAACATCCGGTAACTGTCGCGGGCACTGTGCCCTGGAGCCAGCACCAGGTGTTCAATTTCCAACAGCTCGGTATCATTCAGTTCCCCGGCACAAACCTGCCCGTTACTGACTTGAAAACCGGTCAACCGGGTAGAGAACCGGACATCGACTCCCAACTGCAGCAGCTGGCGGCGAAAATTGACCAGCACAACCCGCAAACGGTCGGAGCCGACATGCGGTTTAGCCTGCCGGAGAATCTCTTCCGGCGCCCCGAAGCGCACCAGCGTCTCCAAGACCCGGTGGGTCAACGGATGATTCAGCCGACTGGTCAGCTTGCCGTCGGAAAAGGTCCCGGCACCCCCCTCGCCAAACTGGGTATTGCTGTCCGGGTTAAAGACCCTCTGTTGCCAGAAATCCTGGACATCCGCCAGCCGTTCGGCAACCGGTTTGCCACGTTCGACCAACGTCACCCGGGCACCGGTTTCTGCCAGCTGCAAGGCGGCGAACAGCCCCGCAGGACCCATCCCGACAACCAGAACTTCAGGTTTTCGAGAAAGCCGCAGTAATACCTCCGGGCCGGGTTCCGGGACGCTGCCCAGGCAACGATTCGCGTTGTTCGCCGCTAACACAGCAGTCGGGTCAGCGACCGTAAAATCGACCGTATAGATCCGCAGAACATGCGGCTTACGGCGCGCATCAATGCCCGCGAACGATAGTCCAGGTGTCGATATCAGTCACCGGACAGTTCAACGTCGCTGCAATCCTGGTCGGCAGCAGCGACTCATCCTCACCCAGTGAGAGGGCAATTTCACGCAAACGCAGGGTCATTAATTCAGTGCACAGAAGAAGGCAACAGCGGCAGCTCAACCAGGAAGCAGGCACCCCCCTCGGGACGGTTTTCGACGTTGATCTTACCGCCGCAACCTCTCACAATACGTAAAACAACGGAAAGCCCGAATCCAGTACCTTTTTCCTTGGTGGTGAAAAAAGGATCAAAGAGCCGCGACAGATTTTCCGGCGGAATTCCCCGTCCGGTATCGGTCACTTTTATCATCAGACTTTCGGCATTACTTTCCAGACTGATCCCCAGTCTGCCGCCATTCGGCATTTCGTACAAAGCATTGCCGATCAGGTTGGTAAAAATCTGCTCAAGTTCCAGTGGATCCGCTTTAATCATCGGGGCATTCTTGTCCAGACGACAATCAACGGCAACTTTTTGCGCCTTGAGCTGAACCTTGGAAACCTTCAGGACCCGGGTAATAATTTTCGCCAGATCGACGTAGTCACGCTCCTTGCCCTCACCCTTGCTGGCGGCCAGCATCTGCACCAGGATATTGTCGATTCTTTCAACTTCCCGGGTGATTTTTTCAACATAATCACGATTTTCCGCATCCAGCTCGGGGGCTGAGAGCAATATCTGGGCAAACAGGTTAATCGAATTGAGTGGATTGCGAATTTCATGTGCCATACCGGCAGAAATATGTCCCAGCGTTGCGAGCTTTTCGGAATAAATGATTTCCTTGTGGGCGATTTCAAGTTCGCGACTTTTGTTGACAACACGTTGTTCAAGTTCTCGATTCCACTCCTCAATCTCCCGTTGCAGGAACTCGCGCTCCTTGAGAAGTTCGCGATTCTCCAGCTCCACTTTACGGATTGAAAGAATAGAATCAACCCGCTCCTGTAAATTTTTATTGGAAAAGGGTTTCTGCAAATAATCGCTGGCACCGGTTTTCATCAACTCGACAGCCAGTTCTTCGCTCCCTTTGCCGGTAAACATGATGACGTAGGTATCGGGATAATTAATTTTGATCTGCTTCAGGGCATCACGCCCGTTCATCACCGGCATCATATAATCGAGCAGCACCAACGCCGGACGGTGCTTGGCAACCGCCCTCACACACTCTTCACCGTTGTGCGCCTGGAACACCTCAAATCCGCGTTTTTTCAGCACCATCAGCACCAGCGTCGTCAATTCCAGGAGGATATCCTCATCATCAACAAGCAGAATTTTTTCTCCGGCAAAGCGACTTTTAAGTGTAGGCATACTCTTATTCCGATTGAGTGCAAACATCTGTCACGATTGGGCAGAATACCCCTGCTGCTGCACTTTGACAAGCAGGGGCAAACTAAAAAACAGCCCGCAGGCTGTTTTTTAGTCAAATATGGATGTTATCGAAAGGATCAATCATCATCCAGGCGGACGGTCAAGACCGGCAACTTCGATTTCCGGACAACTTTTTCCGCAGTACTGCCGAACAGAACATGATCCAGACCGGTCCGGCCGTGGGTCCCCAGAATAATCAGCTTGGCGCCTTTTTCTTCGGCCTGAGCGATGATCTGTTGATACGGCATACCCGGGACGATAAGCGTTTCATAGTCGGAGAAATCATCAATGTGCTGGCGACAGAAACTCTGCATCATTTTTTCCGCGCCTTCTTCAATTTCCTCTTCCAGTTTTTCAAATGAAATATGCGGAACATAGAATCCCCGCAGGTCGATCGGTTCATTGACAACATGCAGTATGATCAGGTGCGCAGAAAAATTTTTCGCCATCGACAGGGCCAGCTGAAAGGCATTATCAGAACTGTCAGAAAAATCTATCGCCACCAGAATGGTTGAAAAGCTATCCATATCTTCTACCTCCTGCCCGTCAGAAAAATCCCAGCTCAATTGGCTTTCTGTATGTTTCGATTGAATATCCGCTCCATCACCGCTTTCAACTCTTCAAATTTAACCGGTTTATTCAAATACTCAAACGCGCCCAGATTCATCGCCTCCAGGTAGGATTCGACACCGCCATAAGCGGTCACCATGATGACGTTAACGGCGGGATAACAGCGATTTAATTCACGGAGAAAAACCAGGCCGTTCATTTCCGGCATATTGATATCGGTAATCACCAGATCGACCGGTTGATGATCAAGATGCTCCAACGCCTCATAGCCGTTGGCCACGGTGGAGAC
>JAADGW010000018.1 GCA_013152145.1 Deltaproteobacteria bacterium | reverse complement strand
CTGATGGCCGGAATCGCCGGTTCCAGCTGGAAAACCATCATGCAGCGCGCCAAAGAGCAGGAGCTGCTGTGGCGTGGTGATCAGTATCGTCAGGCGATAGCGTCTTACTACCAGACCGCCCACGCCGGAGCCCAGGCGATGCTGCCGAGAACTCTGGACGATCTGCTGAAGGATCCGCGTTCAGTCTCCACCCTGCGCCATCTGCGCAAGTTGTACCCGGACCCGTTGACCGGTGGAGACTGGGTGCTGGTCAAAGGTCCGGCCGGCCGCATCAAGGGGGTGCACAGCAGCAGCCCTCTGAAGCCGTTCAAACAGGATGGATTTTCCGAGGAAAATAAGGATTTTGCCGGAAAGACGGCTTACAGTGAATGGCTGTTCGTGTTTGATACCACGTCGGTGACGAAACAGACCTCGACACCGAAAACGCCGCAATCGACTAATCCTCCAGCGACCAAAACCCCTTTTGTTGAGGGTCCCACCGGCACGTTAAACGCAGAATAGTCTTTTTGCCGCCGGAGAGGTCGGGGGAGGCTCGCAATATTATTCGTCACGGGGGCAGCCCTGCGGAGCCTGCCCCCGTGACGGGTTCAGCGCTACGCTTCCAGGTCGTTCCGGCCCTCGGCGTGGTAGTCCCGCAACCCGAACAGGCGACGGAAATCTTCCAGTATCAGGTAGAGAACCGGGATCAGCAACAGGGTGATGCCGGTGGCGAAGAGGATGCCGAAACCGAGTGAAATAGCCATCGGAATCAGAAACTGCGCCTGCACACTGTTCTCCATAATCATCGGTGTCAGGCCGAAAAAGGTGGTCAGCGAGGTCAGCACGATCGGCCGAAAGCGTCGTATTCCCGCCGCAACAATGGCATCATGCAGCGGCATACCATCACGTCGGTTGCCGTTGGCTTTGTCGATCAACAGCAGTGAATCATTGACCACCACCCCCGAGAGGGCCACCAGGCCGAACATGCTCAGGATGCTCAGGTTGAAACCCATAATGATATGCCCCAGGACTGCGCCGACGATACCGAAAGGGATCGCCGCCATAATCAGCAACGGCTGACTGTAGCTGCGAAACGGGATCGCCAGCAGGGTGAAAATAGCCACCAGTGCCAGCTCAAACCCTTTGAGCATGCTTTGCAAAGAATCCTGACGTTCTTTTTCTTCCCCCTCCATGTTCCAGCTCAATCCCGGATAGTCACTGGCCAGTTGCGGCAACAGGTTCTGCTTCAGCTCGGCAAGAATCTCCCGGGCGTTGGCCTGCTCAGCGTTGACGCTTGCCGAAACATCGATGACCCGCTTGCGGTCCGTCCGGTTGATCTCCGAAAATCCGTAGCCATCGATGACATCCGCCGCCTCAAGCAGCGGGATCTGTCGACCGCCCGGAGTATGGATCCGCATGTTTTCGAAGTTGTAGAGTTTGCGGCGGTCGGCATCGGGATAGCGGACCATCACCTTGATTTCATTCCGTCCACGTTGCAGCCGCAAGGCTTCGGCTCCGTAAAAGGCTGCCCGTACCTGGCGGCCGAGGTCCGTTTCAGTAATCCCCAGGGTGCGACCGGCCGGTTTCAGCTTCAGTTTGATCTCCCGCTTGCCCTTGGCGTAGGTGTCCTCGATATCACTGACTCCCCGATACTCGGCGAGGGCGGTCCGAACCCGTTCGGCCGACTTCTCCAGCACAGCAAAATCCTCGTGTGCCAGCTGGATGTCGATATTGGCTCCCATGTGCATCAGGTTGGATTTGAACGTCAGGGAGTCGAGTCCGGGAATGTCACCAACTTTCTTCCGCCAGGTGGCCGAGATTTCGGTTGCCGGGATATTCCGCAGCTCGCTTTCGGTCAGATACATGGAGATGTTGCTCAGATAGGTTCCGGACGCGGTTGCTCCACCGCCACCGGGACCACCACCCGCCACGGTTCCCCCGACCACGCTGTAGACGTTCCGCAGGATACTGTCCCCGGCGGGTCGTTTGGCATCGTATTCGGCCACCGTCTCCAGCCCTTTTTTCAGGATGAAATCGGCGACTCGGCCGGTTTCTTCAATCGGTACGCCGCGATTCATCTGGATGGCGACGGTAATTTTATCGCCGTCGACTTCCGGCATGAAGGTGAACTTGAGCAGCCCGCCTTTGACAATCCCGACGGTTAACAGCAGGGCCACGACGCCGAGCGCCAGCGAGGCATAACGATAGTTGAGGCTGAGCTTGAGCAGCCTCAGGTAGGGGCCGTTGATAAAGCGTTCCAGCCCTCTGCCGAACCGCTGCCGCAGCCGTTCGATGCGGCTGAGCAGGCCACCGTTCAGGACCCTTTGCTTGCCGAAACTGAGATGCGCCGGTAAGACCAGTAACGATTCGATCAGTGATGTCAGCAGCAGGGTGATAACGATGATCGGGATGACTTTGATGAACTTGCCCATCATCCCGCTGACAAAAATCAACGGCAAAAAGGCGGCCACGGTGGTCAGCACCGAAAAAACGACCGGCACCGCCACCTCCACCGCCCCGTCGATGGCCGCCCTGATGTAGGGCTTTCCCTGCTGGCGGTGTTCAAAGATATTCTCGCCGATGACGATGGCGTCATCGACCAGAATCCCCAGTGCCAGAATAAAGGCGAACAGGGAGATCATGTTGATCGAGACCCCGAGCCAGGGCATGAGGAACAGGGTGCCGAGGAAGGAGATCGGAATGCCGAGCATCACCCAGGCGGCCAGGCGGATTTCCAGAAACAGGCCGAGGATGATAATCACCAGCCCCAGCCCCAGCAGGGCGTTTTTCTGCAACAGCTCCATGCGGCTGTTGAAAATTTCCGTGGTGTCGTTCCAGATCGCCAGTTTCAGACTGTCGGGAAGCTCCCGACGCTGCTGCTCGACGTAAGAAATAACCCGCTCGGAAATTTCGGTCGGTTTCTGTTCACCGATGCGGAACACCTGCACCATGGCCGCCGGTTTGTTGTTGAAGAGGCCGTAGGTTTCACTGTCGGCAAAACCGTCCACCACGTTGGCGATCTCACCCAGTCGGACCCGGCTGCCGTCTGCTTTGCTGATGATGGTGATGTCGGCGTAACCCGGTCCCCAGTAACGCCGTTCCTGGGTACGCAGCAGAATCTCCCCGCCGCTGGTTTTGACCGAGCCGCCGGGCAGGTCAATGGAGGCGGCACGTATCCTGGCCGCTACCTGGTCGAGAGTCAGGTTGTAGCGCCGCAGGTTCTGTTCCGGGATTTCGATGGTTATTTCAAAGGGGCGTACACCGCTCAGTTCAACCTGGGTAATGTCGGGCAGCTCCAGCAGGCCGTCGCGGACCTGTTCGGCCTGCTCGCGCAGCACCCGTTCGCCGACATCGCCGTAAACCACCACCGAGATAACTTCACGGCGGTTGGAGAGCTTGCTGATGACCGGTTTTTCCGCATCTTCCGGAAAGGTGCTGATGCGGTCGATTTCACTTTTGATATCCTGCAGAACCTGATCGACATTCTCGTTGGCGTAGACTTCGGCGATAACCACCCCGGACCCTTCGTTGGCGGTCGCCTTGACCTGCTTGATGCCGTCAACCGCCGTCAGGCTTTCCTCAATCTTGAGAATGATCCCCGCTTCGACCTCTTCGGGGCCCGCACCGGGGTAGGCGACGACGATCGAAACCCGATCCAGCGAAATTTCCGGGAAGATCTCCTGCTTGATACTCGGCCCCATGACGATGCCGCCGATAATCAGTACCATCATCAGCAGGTTGGCGGCCACATGGTTGCGGGCCATCCATTTGACCGCACTATTCATTGACGAGGCTCCTGCGGGACCGGCCGCAGCAATAATCCATCAGCGGCGGTCGACAGGCTGGTTGTAATCAGTCGCTCTCCGGGGGCCAGGCCTCCGCTCAGCAGAACCTGGTTTTTTTCACGGTGAGCGATCACCACCCGGCGGATCCGCAGGCGGTTGTCCTGGTCGGCAATCCAGACCTGTTGATTGTTCCGCAGGGCATCGCGGGGGATGCTGATAACCTTGCTCAGCAGGCGGCCGTGCAGTTTGATGTCGACGAACAGTCCGGTCGCCAGCTCGGGACGATCGACAGCCGTGGTCAGTTGATAGGGATCATCCACGGCGACAACGACCGTGGCCATGCGGCTGCCGGGATCGATTTCGCCGCGGCTGCGGACTATCTGTCCCCGCCAGAGCGGCGGCTGGTTGCCGGGCAGGGAGATGTCTGCCGGAGAACCGTCCTGCTGGCTGCCGGCCGCCGGGATCTGCAGCCAGTGCAATTCCTCGGTGGGTAGCGGAATGGCGATTTCCGCCCGATCGGTGCCGGCAAACCTGCCGATACTGCTGCCGGCCCGCAGGTACTGGCCGAGGCCCACCTGCTCCTGGCGGATCCGGCCGTTGAACGGGGCTTTCAGTTCGGTGCGCTGCAGGTTCAGCAGCGCCAGCTGCAGGTTGGCCCGGACTGCTGCGAGGTTGGCCTGTTCCTGCTGCAGTTGAATTTCACGAGTCACCAGTGGACCCGGTTGACCCTTATCGGGCAGCACGATGCGTTGCCACTCCTGTAAAGCGACCCGCGATTTTTCCTGCTCGATCTTCAGGGCCACTTCAGCCCGGGCGATATCAGCGCGGGCTTTTTCGACGGCCAGCTGAAAATCCCGGGCTTCGATCTTCAGGAGTGTTTCCCCTTGTTTAAACCGACCGCCGCTGACCAGCCGCGGTGAAATCCAGCTGACTTTGCCGCTGACCTCGGGGACCAGAGCAATTTCCTGCTCGGGCTGTACGATGCCGGTGGCGTACAGCGTCACCTGGTGTGGTGCGGCTTTCAGCTCGATAACATCGACCAGCACTCCCGGATGCCGGATAACCTCGCGGGAGGGTGCTTTTTTAAGCTTGCTCATACCGATAAAACCGGCAACGCCGACGGCCAGGATCAGGATCGGGAGGATGATTTTTAACGCTTTGCGCGATTTCTTCGCTTCCGTAGTCATATCTATTCAGCCTGTTTTTGAGAAAGAGCCTGCTGTTGTCTGCTCAGTTCGCCCGCCATCCAGTTTCCGCCGAGTGCACGAGCCAGGGTAATTCTGCGGCTTAACCATTGCCGTCGGGCACTGAGGTTCTGACTGAGAATTTCGAGCTGATTGATTTCACTGTTGAGCAGTGCGCTGCTGTTGATCAGGCCGGAGCGGTAGTTGTCCCGGGCCAGGTTCAGCTCTCGCTCGCCGGCCTGCTGCTGCTGTTCCAGTCGGGCCAGTCGGTCGGCACTGTTCTGATCAGCGGCGAGGGCGGTTTCGACCTCCTGAACCGCTTTCAGCAGGGTCAGCCGGTAGGCGGCCAGCTGCTCTTCACGAACGGCCTTCTGCCGATCACTCTCGGCCTGCCGGCGGCCGCCGTCGAACAGCGGTTGGGTCAGGCCGAGGGCCAGACTCCAGAGACTACCGGCAAGATTGCCCGTCGCCAACCGGGTGGTCGAACGGCCGAGGCTCGCGGTCAGGTTGACGGCCGGCAGGCGCTCGGCCAGGGCTGCGGCCAGCTCATGGTTCGTTGCCTGCAACTGTAATAACGCGGCAGAAATATCTGGCCGCCGGGCCAGCAGGCTGGCCGGCAGCCCGACATCAATCATGCTGGAGAGCTGTGGCAACTGGGCGACCCGGGCCATGCGGTCCTGCGGGAAGCGGCCGAGCAGTAGGGCAATACGGTTTTCCGCCTGATTCAAACTGGTGCGGTACAGCGGGAGGCGTGCCTCACTCTGCGCCAGGGCTTTTCTGATCGGATAGATTTCCCCGGCTGTTGCCAGCCCCGCCCGGTAGCGTTCTGTGGTGGTGTCGAGCAGTTGCCGGTAGCGCGCCACCTGCCGTTGTCCCAGTTGCAACTGGGCTCGTTGCTCAACCGCCAGAAAATACTGCTCTGCCAATTGTGCCGTCAGGCTCAGCAGCAGGGTCTGAACTTCTTTCCCTCCGGCCCGGCGACGCAGCGCAGCGGCTGTTTGTCTATCATGCAGCCGGTTCCAGAGATCGACCTCGTAACCGGCGGCCAGAGAGATCCGGGAGCTGTTGCTGATACTGCTGCCGGTGACCGCCGGGCTGCGGTTACGGCTGGTGGAAGCCTCAAGGTTCAAGACCGGCCAGAGACCGGCCCCGCTGATTTTCTGCAACGCATCCAGCTGTTCAAGGCGATAAAGGGCCTGGCGCAGATCCAGGTTGCCGGCCAGCATCTCCTGTTGCAGCTGGTTTAAGAGCGGGTCGTCAAAAGCCTCCCACCAGCGGTTCGGCAGGGACAACGTTTTTTGTGTCGATTGTTGCAGGTAGGTGTCCGGCAGCTTCGGCGGGGTGGTTTGCGCTGGCCTGAAAGGGCTGCAGGCAACCAGCAGCAGTAAAAGTACCGGAGAAAATAACCGGGTCAACATGGGGCCTCCAGGCCTGCACTGACAAACCGGATCAGGTCGGCGACCAGCCCGGTATCTGACAGGGGTGCGGGAAAGCCGGGGATCAGCTGCTTCGGTCGGGCACTGCTGCACATCGTATGGCCCATGGCTCCCATGGTGAACTGCAGGCGGGCCATCAGAATATCAGCCGGCAGGTCGGGGAGCGCTTTCTGCAGACTGTCAAAGAGGAGTTTGAAGACCGGAAGTATCTGCTGGATGAAATAATTGCGCACAGTTTCATCCGGTTCGCTCAGTGAACGACCGATCAGGGCGATAAAGTCCTTGGCGCCGGGGGCGGAGTTACGGAAGTCGAGGGTTGGTTCGATAAATGCGCGCAACAGATCTGCTGCCGGCGGCGGACTACCAACGGTCGCGGCCTGGTTGAGGACTGTTTTCAGCTTTTGCCGACGCAGTTCGTTCAGTGGCAGCAGGCGTCTGGAAATAACCGCCTGCAGCAGACCTTCTTTCGACCCGAAGTGGTAGTTGACGGCCGCCAGGTTGACGTTGGCCAGTTCTGTCAGCCCCCGCAGCGAGGTGGTGTGAAAGCCGTCACGGGCGAACAGCTGCTCCGCCGCGTCCATAATTCTGCTTTTGGTATCCGTCTGTAACATGAAACATCCTGACTAAAGAGTTATACGGTTGATTTAAACACTTGTTTTAAACTGCTGTCAACCGGTTAACAAGTTTTCTCTGTCGACATATTTATCTGCACAGCAAGCGTCCATTTATATTTTCCGGTGCACAAAAAAACATCATTTGTCCTTCGATCTTGTGACTTGTCCCTGTAATTACTGAGTAACTATTCAGCGGCATGATGGATGGTCTCGCGCTGCCCACTCCACGGGCCATGAACCCATCCATGGGGCTTGACCGTCGCCATCCAGGCGACAGACACCCTTGAAGTGGGCACCCCGAGGCCATCCTGCTGAATAGTTACATTACCGAGAATTAAAAGTTGGCACGTGCTCTGCTATCAGATGATACGAGCTGCGTGGCTGAACGCGCAGCGATGTCTTTAATTGACCAGTCGACGAAACAAAGGCGTTTCGTATGCTCGACTGATTGAAAGCGCAAAGGTGTTCTTGACTTTGGCGAATCTGGAGTCAAGAGAGCCATTTTTATTCGCCCGCCCCTCTGGAAAGGAGATTTTCGAGGATGAGAAAAATCGAGTGTATTATCAAACCGTTCAAGTTGGACGACGTCAAATCGGCCCTTTGTGATCTGGGCATCAACGGCATGACCGTCAGCGAAGTCCGTGGTTTCGGCCGCCAGAAAGGGCATACCGAGCTTTATCGTGGTGCCGAATATCAGATCGATTTCATCCCCAAGGTCAAACTGGAACTGGTCGTTGCTGCTGACCAGGTGGATGAAATTGTCGCGGCTGTGCAGCGCGAGGCCTGTACCGGTCGGATCGGCGACGGCAAGATTTTTGTCGAGCCGGTTGAGCAGGCGGTACGCATTCGCACCGGCGAGACCGGTGTTGATTCCCTCTGAATAAATCATAAGTCACGATTTAATAATAAAAAGGAGACTTACGTCATGAAGAAACAGATCTCTATTCTGCTGGCCGGCCTGCTGCTCGGCCTGCCGGTACTGGCTTTCGCCGGAGATGCCCCGGTCTCGGAAATGTCCTATATTCTGAATACCTTTTCCTTTTTGATCATGGGTGTGCTGGTGATGTGGATGGCTGCCGGTTTCGGGATGCTCGAGGCCGGTCTGGTCCGGTCCAAGAACGTCGCCACCATCTGCCTGAAGAATATTTCTTTGTTCGGGATTGCCGGAATCCTGTTTTACCTGTTCGGCTACAATCTGATGTACTCCGGAGTTGACGGCGGATTTATCGGCTCCTTCGGGCTGTGGGCGGCGGATGATGCCGCAGCGCTGTCCGGTAACTACTCCGCCGGTTACGCGGCTGCATCCGACTGGTTTTTCCAGATGGTCTTTTGCGGTGCGGCCTGCTCAGTGGTTTCCGGCTGTGTTGCCGAGCGGATCAAGCTCTGGTCGTTTCTCGCCTTCTGCGTGATCCTCACCGGGTTTATCTATCCGATCCAAGGGGCCTGGGTCTGGGGTGGTGGCTGGCTGTCGGGGATCGGTTTCTCCGACTACGCCGGTTCGACCATTGTTCATTCGGTCGGCGGTTGGGCGGCACTGACCGGTGCCATCATCCTCGGCGCGCGAAAAGGCAAATACGGAAAAGACGGTCGCGTCAATCCGATGCCCGGTTCGAATATCCCGATGGCGACGCTCGGGACCTTCATCCTCTGGATGGGCTGGTACGGGTTTAACGGTGGTTCCGTGCTGGCTCTCGGTGATGCGGCTTCGGCGATCGAAATGTCGAATGTCATGGTCAACACCAACATGGCGGCCGGCGGCGGGATGATCGCGGCGATGATCCTGGTGCAGATACTCTACAAGAAAGTTGATGTCAGCATGGCGCTCAACGGTGCTCTGGCCGGTCTGGTTTCGATCACTGCCGGTCCGGCAACGCCGTCTCTTGGTGCTGCGACCCTGATCGGTGCGGTCGGCGGTATCCTGGCGGTACTGGCGGTGCCCTTTTTCGACAAGCTGAAGATTGATGATGTCGTCGGCGCCCTCTCGGTCCATCTGGTCGGTGGCGTCTGGGGAACTCTGGCGGTACCGCTGACTGACCCTGACGTCAGTTTCGTCAGTCAGTTGACCGGTGTTGTCTCCATCGGTGCCTTCGTGGTTGTGACCAGTGCTCTTGTCTGGTTGGCGTTGAAACACACCGTCGGAATCCGTGTCAGCGAGGAAGAGGAGATGGTCGGTTGTGACGTGAGCGAGCTCGGTATGGAAGCCTACCCCGATTTCCAGTCGGTCAGTATCGGTGGTGGCAGCGGTGTCCTCGGTGTTCAAATGGCCGCTTCGATGGCGACCAAAGCCAAGTAACCCTGATCGGTACAGAATTCTTCTGTCCAGCTGTGGGGCAATGCCTCGGCCATCTGGCCAAAAAAAACAAAGGGAGTTAACCATATGAAGTGCAGAAACGTGATTATTGCCATACTTGCCACACTGACTCTTTTCACTGGAGTCGTGTCCACCGCGACCGCTGCCGTCGAGGTTGAGGGTGATGTTTATGCTGGCGTCAGCAGCATGTACCTCTGGCGCGGTTTTGACTTGAGTAACAGCGATCCGGTCGTTCAGGGAGGGCTGGATGTCGGGTTCAAGGGCCTGACCTTCAGCTATTGGAGCAATCTCGACCTCAACAGCGGCGAGATCAACGAAACGGACGTTACGATCGATTACGGATATGCCCTGAATGACCTGGTTGCTGTCAACGTCGGCAATATCTTCTATTCTCTGGAGGGAGCCAAGGATACCAATGAGCTCTACCTGGGGGTTAGCCTGAATACCATCCTGTCCCCGACTTTTACCCTGTACTATGACTATGATGAAGCGAAAGAGACCGGTCTCTTCTACACCTTTTCAATCAGTCATGACCTGTCGTTATCTGAGGATCTGACGCTGAGTCTCGGCGGATTGGTCAGCTACAATCAGGAGAGTGATTATGCCGTCGGTAGTTACAGTGACTGGCATGACTACGAATTGAGTGCGACGGTGGATTACGCGCTGACCGATCAGCTCAGCCTCAGCCCTTATGCGGTTTATTCAGACGCCATCAGTACTGAGGCCGAAAAGGTGATCAAGGATGAATTTGTGACCGGCCTGAACCTGACCTTCAGCTTCTGATCTGTCCACAACCGTTGTGCAAAAAGGCCGCTGCCGGGGAACCGGCAGCGGCCTTTTTCGTCCTCAGGTTTCGGTTTGTCTCTCAGGCATACCTGGAAAAGGGCGGTTCTGCTAGCTGGAAGGTACGTCCGAGCCGAGCAGGATGGCCAGCCAGCGGGTCGAGTCGTTCACTTCCAGGGCGATTTTAACGATCATCGTCAGCGGCACGGACAGCAGCATGCCGATCGGACCGAGAATCCAGCCCCAGAAAACCAGAGAGAGGAAGACCACCAGGGCTGACAGCCCCAGTTTACGCCCCATCAGTTTCGGTTCAACCACATTACCCATCACCACATTCACGGTCAGGTAGATGGCGGCAACGATCAAGGCCTGAATTGTCCCCAACTGCACCATGGCCAACAGAACCGCCGGTACCGCGGCGATAATCGAACCGATATTCGGAATGTAATTGAGCAGGAACGCGATCAACCCCCAGAGCAGCGGGTAGTCGAGACCGAGCAGGATCAGGGCCAGTGCGACACACAGGCCGGTTGCGAAGCTGACGAGGGTCTTGATTGCCAGATATTGACGTACACCGTTGACAAGTTTTTCAAATGAGGCCAGGGATTTAGTGGCATCGGGCAGCGCGGCGTGCAGTTTGGCCGGCATCCCTGCCGCTTCGAACAGGATGAAGATCACCGTCAGTAAAATCAGAAAGGAATTGGTCAGAACCCCGCCGGCCTTGGCCAGCATGCTGGCTGCCGATTGCATCACCGCGGCCGGGTCGAAGTGTTTCAGAATAATGTCCCGGGACACCTGAATACCGAATTTATTGAGATAACTGACCAGCTGGAGCGTCTGGGTGTGCAGTTTCTCCTGATAGACCGGCAGGTCCCGGGTGAAGTCGTTAACCGAAGAGCCGATCAGGGTGACAACCAACAGCCCGACCAGCATGACGGCGCCGATGACCAGCAGCAGGGCCACTGAGGCCGGGACCTTGCGTTGTTGCAGCCAGTGGAACGGCCCGGCGCAGATGATAGAGATAAAAATTGCCAGCAGAAAGGGGACCAGCAGGGCCGAAGCGGTTTTGATCCCGGCGATGATGATCACGATTGCTGCCAGGGTGGTCAGCAGCCCGGCCGGTTTTTTCGGTACATCGATGGTTGCCATGGGACCCCGCAGCTCAGTTGAAGATTATGCCGATTTTACGCTTCGCAGACAACTAAACAGCATGCGGGGAGGGTTGTCAATCTGCAGCAGAGAATCAGTCGGTTTTACAGCGCAGCAGCTTATTTCCCGACTGGAAGCAGACGTCCATTTTGTTCGGGCGGATAATATTGGTGACCTGGCCGAGGCCGAAGGTTGGATGTACGATCAGCACGTTTGTTTTCATCGCGGTGTTCATGCTGTAGGGGATGGCTTTGCCCGGATCAGCGTTACCCAGCAGCTCTTCCCAGGTCCGTTGCGCCTTCCCAGCAGCACGTGGTTTTGTTGTCCTGGTTCTGCTTGCGGTCGCCGGCGATTTTTTTGTTTCACCACGGTAGTTGTGGGTGCTGCCACAAGTATTGCATTCTACTTTAACGACCTTCTCGCCGACCATGGCGACAATCGTATGGTTGGTTGCGGCTTTGCATTTTGTACATTTTGCGGCGATATAATCACCGGCGGACGGGACTTTAGTGGTCATATGAACTCCTTGTTGAAAAGGGGGTCTTTTTACCCTGTGAGCCGCGGGCTGTCAATCTTCGAAAGATTAAAAGCCGCAAGGAAGGCTTGTGCTCAATCGGTGGGGGGATTATCCTGTGCTTGGACTGGACTTTAACTGCCGTAAGGGGGGATATGACCATGCCGATTATCACTTGGGAAAAGAGCTACAGTGTCGGTGTCGATGAGCTTGATGGCCATCACAAGCAGCTGATAAATATGATCAATGAACTCTACTATGCGATGAAAAATGATCGTGGTCAGAGTCTGGTGAACGACATCATCAGTGACATGCTCAGTTATGCCGAGATGCACTTTGAAATTGAAGAGGGGTATATGCGCCGCTGCGAGTACCTGGGGATGCTGCAACACTTTCGGGAGCATGAGCATTTCATCAAAAAAGCCCAGGACCTTGCCCGCCGCAGTAAAGAGGGTGAGTTTGTCCTCTCTTTTGAGGTGATCCAGTTCCTCTCCGACTGGCTGAAATCCCACATCCTCGAAACCGACATGAAATATGTGCCGCTCTTCAAAGAGAAGGGCCTCTGTTAGAAGGCGGCCCGTCGCCGAACAGATGACCCAAGTGGGCATCCACTCCACTGATTTCACTGTCGGCTGCTGGTATCGTGCGGCTGAAGAGTGGCAAAAAAGCAAGGGGCATGTCGCTAACCCAAGGGTCTGTTCATGACAGCAAAACAGATCTCAGCGAAAAGCCCCACAAAACATTGGACCCGGTGTAATGTAGACTTACAGGTGAGCCGGAGCCAGAACCCTCCGGCGATGGCATCGGGTGAGGCGCCATGTTTGCACAAAAGCTCCGGCAGAATCCCGAACGACTCCTG
>JAADGW010000228.1 GCA_013152145.1 Deltaproteobacteria bacterium | reverse complement strand
GCATGTTGATCGAGCTGGCCGAACCCGGGGATATTCCGGCCCTGTGTTGCCTGCTCAACCAGCTGTTCGAACAGGAAGCCGAGTTCAGCCCTGATCCCGCTGCCCAGCAACGCGGTCTGACCCGGATTATTGCCGACCGGGAAATCGGTGCGATCCTGGTCGCGCGTAACAGGCAACAGGTTATCGGCATGGTCAACTTGCTCTACACCGTCTCGACCGCTCTCGGGGAACGGGTCGCGCTGCTCGAGGATATGGTCGTTCATTCAGATCAGCGCGATACCGGAGTCGGCTCGCAACTGCTTGAGGCGGCGCTGCATTTCGCCGCGCAGAACGGCTGCCGACGCATCACCCTGCTGACCGATGCGAACAATGACAAAGCCCAGCGTTTTTACCAGCGCCACGGGGCTTCAGCCGATCACCGATGATCGTGCTGCGGCGAAGCCTGGCCTAGACGTTGCCCGCCGGGGACCCATCAGCAATATCCCATGCTTGCCCCCCACCAAGTTATTCGGCGCAGTTGACAACCGGCAGCAAAAGAAGTATTTTGTTCATTATCGTGGTCATATCATATCAATATGCACACGATAATAAACAACTCGATAAGGAACCAACAATGAAGTATGAAGTCTGCCTCCCAAAGAGCGTACTCGCGGATAACTCGAGAAGCGTCTATATTGCTCGGAAAATCAATCAAACTCGGTCGGCAAAAACGGAAATTGACCACCAGCGACCTGGCCGACCGGGCAGGAATATCCAGAACCACCCTTCATAAAATCGAGTCAGGAGACCTCTCCTGCGAGATCGGCCTCGTTTTCGAAGTAGCCACGCTTGTCGGCGTTAAACTTTTTGACGCAGAAAACTCCAGCCTGACAGGACAAATCGACAGAGTCGACAGCAAGATCGCCCTGCTTCCCAAATACGTAAGAAAGTCGAAAAGGGTGGTAGATGATGACTTCTGATCGAACCAGTTACACTGAAGCATTTGTCTGGATCTGGCTGCCGAATGAAACACAACCGGTTGTCGCCGGGAAGCTGACTGTCGAAGGCGAGGTGCTTGTTTTCAATTACGGTAAAAGCTACCTGGAAAGAGAGAATGCGATTTCCATTTATGCTGCCGAACTCCCGCTGCAGGCTGGCATCTTGCCCCTTTTGCCCGGACTGAGTCTGCCGGGCTGTGTTCGCGACGCAGCGCCCGATGCCTGGGGTCGACGGGTGATTATCAACCGGAAATTCGGCCTTAAGGGTGTAAGCGTTGATAATTTTCAACTTGACGAGCTGACTTACTTGCTTGAATCAGGTTCTGACCGAATTGGCGCTTTGGACTTCCAGCTCTCGGCAACCGACTATGAACCGCGAATCCCGGTCAAAGCCAGCCTGGATGAACTGATCGAAGCTGCCGACCGGGTTGAGAAAGGCATCCCCCTGACGCCGGAACTGGATCAGGCGCTGCACCATGCCAGCTCTATCGGCGGCGCACGGCCAAAGGCCCTGATCGACAGTGAGCACAAAAAGTACATTGCCAAGTTTTCGACCTCCAGCGATATTTACAGCATCGTCAAGGCAGAGTTTATCGCCATGCGCCTGGCAGAAAGGGCCGGCCTTAATGTCGCGCCCGTTGCTCTGGTGAAAGCCGCGCATAAGGATGTCTTGCTCATCGAACGCTTTGATCGCGTCTTGTCCGCCGATAAATGGCAGCGCAAAAGCATGGTCTCCGCCTTAACGCTTTTGGGGCTGGATGAAATGATGGCCAGGTATGCCAGCTATGAAGACCTTGCCGAAATTGTACGGCAACAATTCCGCAACGCCTCGCAAACCCTCAAGGAACTTTTCGGCCGCATAACCTTTAATATTCTGGTCGGCAACACAGATGATCACGCCCGCAATCATGCAGCATTCTGGGATGGCGAGATGCTGTCGCTGACACCGGCATACGATATCTGCCCGCAAGGCCGGGCCGGCAATGAAGCCTCCCAGGCCATGTTGATCGCTGGCGGCAACCGCATGAGCCGTATTTCGGTCTGTCTTGATGCCGCGCACAATTTTCTGCTCTCAAGAAATGCCGCCCTCGAAATTATTGAACAGCAGATTTCCTGTATCGGCGAAAACTGGAACCGGGTTTGTGAAACTGCAAAGCTGAGTGAAGCTGATCGCAACCTGCTCTGGACACGACAATTTTTGAACCCTTATGCGTTTGATGATCTTGGAGAGGATTGCTCAGCTCTGGTTGCTATGGTGAGGCAGTACAAGGCTGAAAATTGAGAATTGGCGGTTAGCAAGCTCATCCTTACTGCCCACCCATTACCCCTCCCTGCAAAAAAAATGTGCAGACGATTTTTCAGCAAGCAAAGTAAAAAAGACCGCCAAACTATTTAACCTCCATAAAAACAGCAAGATAGCCTCAATTTAAAAACTTGGCACACCCCCTGCTCTAGTAATCGTCCGTTCCACGAATCACAAAGCGGTGATTCAACGACAAACGGCAAAGACGCCCAGAGGACCCTGACCCGGCCTTTGGGCTTTTTTATTTTCGGCGCACCGATTCGCGCCACCCTGGCACCGAAGCCCATCTTCCGCACTGAACTTGTGTGTAGGCTGGGCTTTTTGTGTTTAACGATTCGGCAAATCAGGCCGCCGCAATGCAGTGAAAGACAACATCAACGGAGATGCCGCCGGAGATCTGCTGCGGAAAAGGTCATAACCGGGAGAAAGCTCGGTGACTGGTGACGAGTAACTCGTGACCAACAAAACAGAGATTTTCCAAACTACCCACGAAGGAGAGAACCATGGCTGAAAAGAAACTTCGTCAGATTGCAATCTACGGCAAGGGCGGCATCGGCAAATCGACCACCACCCAGAACACGGTGGCCGGCCTGGCCAGTATCGGCAAAAAAATCCTGATCATCGGTTGCGACCCCAAGGCCGACTCGACCCGGCTGATCCTGCACGCCAAGGCCCAGGATACGGTGATGGACAAGGTGCGCGAGCTCGGCACCGTTGAGGATCTGGAGCTGGAAGATGTCATGAGGACCGGCTACCGCGAGATCAAATGTGTCGAGTCGGGCGGTCCCGAGCCGGGTGTCGGCTGCGCCGGTCGCGGGGTCATCACCGCGATCAATTTCCTTGAAGAAGAGGGTGCCTACACCCCCGATCTTGATTTCGTTTTCTACGACGTTCTCGGCGACGTGGTCTGCGGTGGCTTCGCCATGCCGATCCGCGAGAACAAGGCCCAGGAGATCTACATCGTTGTTTCCGGTGAAATGATGGCGATGTACGCCGCCAACAACATCGCCAAGGGGATCCTCAAGTATGCGGCGACCGGCAGCGTGCGTCTCGCCGGTCTGATCTGCAACAGCCGCAACACCGACTGCGAAGCTGAGCTGATCGAAGCCCTGGCCAAACGGCTCGGCACCCAGATGATCCACTTCGTGCCGCGCGACAATCAAGTCCAGCGTGCCGAACTGCGCCGCATGACGGTCATCGAATATTCCCCGGAGCACAAACAGGCCGAAGAGTATCGCCAACTGGCCAAGAAAATCTTTGAGAACAAGAAGTTCGTCATTCCGACGCCGCTGGAAATGGAGGATCTGGAGGATCTGCTGATGGAGTTCGGGATCATGGAGGCCGAGGATGAGTCGATCGTCGGAGTGGCTGAAAGTGCCTGATCATCTGCACAGGATTTATTTGTAGTCACTATTCAGCCGGATGGCCTCGCGCGACTGAATAGTGACTTATTTTACAGGAGCCATAAATGTCTGAAGTCAAAAACCCCCTTGAGGGGATTAGCAAGGAAGCAACCGCCAAACTGATCGAGGAGACGCTGGAGCTCTATCCGGAAAAGGCGAAGCAGAAGCGGGCGCCGCACATGAGCGAGAATGATCCGGACGATTCCGGCTGCGCGATCCGTTCGAACAAGAAGACCGTTCCCGGTGTCATGTCGGCGCGTGGTTGTGCCTATGCCGGCGCCAAGGGGGTGGTCTGGGGTCCGATCCGTGACATGGTGCACGTCAGCCACGGCCCGGTCGGCTGCGGCTACTACAGCTGGGGAACCCGACGCAACCTGACCAGCGGCACGGTCGGGGTCGACAACTTTTCCGGCATGATGTTCACCTCCGACTTCCAGGAGCGAGACATCGTCTACGGTGGCGACAAGAAACTTGAAAAGCTGCTGACCGAGGCCCATGAGCTGTTCCCGCTGGCCAAGGGGATGTCGGTGCTTTCCGAGTGTCCGGTCGGCCTGATCGGCGACGATATCAACGCCACCGCCAAGAAGATGTCCGGCGAGCTGGATCTGCCGGTTGTCCCCTGCAACTGCGAGGGCTTCCGCGGCGTCTCTCAGTCGCTGGGACATCACATCAGTAACGACACCATCCGCGACCACATCATCGGTACCCGTGAGTACCAAGAGGAACCGGGACCCTACGATATCGCCCTGATCGGCGATTATAACATCGGCGGTGACATCTGGTCGGCGGTCAAGGTGCTCGAAGCGATCGGTCTCAACGTCAAGGCCCAGTGGACCGGCGACGGCCAGATCGAGCACATCGCCGCCACCCACCAGGTCAAACTCAACCTGATCCACTGCTACCGGTCGATGAACTACATGTGCAAGGTGATGGAAGAGAAGTACGGCATCCCCTGGCTCGAGTTCAACTTCTTCGGCCCGACCAAGATCGAGGAGAGTTTGCGCACCATCGGCAATTTTTTTGACGACAAAATCAGGGCCAACGTCGAGCAGGTGATCGCCGAGCAAAAGGCAAAGATGCAGGCGATCATCGACGAGTACCGGCCGCGTCTGGCGGGCAAGACCGTCATCGTCTTCGTCGGCGGCCTGCGCCCGCGCCATACCATCGGTGCCTACGAGGACCTGGGGATGAAGATCATCGCCTCCGGCTACGAGTTTGCCCACTCCGACGACTACGACCGCACCTACCCGGAGCTGGACAAGGGGACCTTGGTCTTCGACGACGCCTCCGAAATCGAGCTGGAGAAGTGGGTCGAGCACTTCAAGCCCGACCTGGTCGCCTCCGGAATCAAGGAGAAGTACGTCTTTCAGAAAGCCGGCGTCCCTTTCCGCCAGATGCACAGCTGGGACTACTCCGGCCCCTATCACGGCTACGACGGTTTTGAGATCTTCGCCCGCGATATCGACATGGCGGTCAACAGCCCGACCTGGGGATTGGTAAAGAGCCCGTTTTAAGGAAATCCCCCACAATCAATGCCCATGCAGGAAAAATAAGGAGAAATCGCCATGAGCGAATGCGCCATAAAAAAGGTTACAGAAATATCCGGGGAGGAGGTCAAGAAGATCTCCGAATGGATTGATACCAAGGAATACGCCGAAAAGAACTTTGCCCGTGAGGCTTTAGTGATCAACCCGGCCCACGCCTGCCAGCCGCTCGGCGCGCAGCTGGCCGCCTACGGTTTTGAAGGAACCCTGCCGTTCGTGCACGGCTCTCAGGGGTGCGCTTCCTACTACCGCAGCACCTTCAACCGCCACTTCCGCGAACCGGCTCCGGCGGTCTCCGACGCCATGACCGAGGACGGTGCGGTGTTCGGCGGCCAGAATAATCTGTTCGAGGGGTTGGAGAACGCCTACACGCTCTATAAACCGAAGATGACCGCCATCTTCACCAGCTGTATGCCGGAGGTCATCGGTGACGACCTGAACGCATACATCAAGAACGCCAAGCAGAAAGAACTGATCCCGGCGGATCACCCGACCCCCTACGCCAACACCCCGAGTTTCAGCGGCACCCATATCCACGGTTACGATGCCATGCTCAAGGCGATTCTTGCCGACCTGAGTGCGGGGAAAAAAGCAGAGGGCAAGTGCAGCGGCAAACTCAACCTGCTCCCCGGCTTCGACGGTAACGTCGGCAACCTGCGCGAATACAAAAAGATTCTTGCGGCGCTGGAGATCCCCTACGTGCTGCAGGCTGACATCTCCGACACCATGGATTCGCCGCTCGACGGCAAGTACAATCCTTATCCGGGCGGGACCAGGCTCGAAGACGCCGCCGAAATCGTCAATGCCAAGGCGACCATCTCGCTGCAGAAGTACTCCACCCTCAACACCATGAAGTGGGTCAAGGCCGAGTGCTCCGGCAGCGCCGATGTGTTGCCGCTGCCGTTCGGCGTAAAGAAGACCGATCAGTTTATTCTCAAATTGAGCGAACTGTTCGACAAGCCGATCCCGGAGTCGCTGAAGGCGGAGCGCGGCCATGCCGTCGACGCCATGACCGACGCTCACCAGTATCTGCACAACAAAAAGTTCGCCCTGTTCGGTGATCCCGATTATCTGCTCGGCCTGGTCAGCTTTCTGCTCGAGATGGGCGCCAGGCCGTATCACATCCTCTGCAGCCGGGCGAGCAAGAAGTTCACCAAGGAGATGCAGGCGCTGATCGACGAGTCCCCCTACGGCAAGGGCTGCAACATCTGGACGAACAAGGATCTCTGGCACCTGCGCAGCCTGCTGGCGACCGACCCGGTCGACATGCTGATCGGCGACACTCACGGTAAGTTCGCCGCCCGTGACACCAACACCCCGCATCTGCGGGTCGGCTTCCCGATTATCGACCGGGTCAACCTGCACCGCAGCCCGATCGTCGGTTACAGCGGGGCGATCAACCTGCTGACACAGATCGCCAACAAGTTCCTCGATATCAAAGATGACACGTGTGAGGATCGTTTTTTTGAGATGATGCGCTGATTTCCGGATCGGGAGCGGCCCTTTTACGCAATCTCTGCGGCAGCCGGCGGAATCGCTTGTGCGGCGTAAAAGACTACGCCTCCGTACGATTCCTTGGCTTTCTTGACCTTGCGCAAAATGACTCACTCCCGATCCGGAAATGGGAAAGTCAAAGTCCGCCGCTTAAAACAAGTCCCTGATAAAAGACGGGAAGGAAAAAATCATGAAAGTTGCATTTGCCAGTACCGATAAAATCCACGTCGATGAACATTTCGGCCGGGCAGAAGAGTTTTACATCTGGGAAATCGGCCCGACTGCCGCCGAATTTACCGGGGTTGTTCAGGTCGAAGCGGAGGAGGGTGATATCGACGACCGGATTGAGGCGCGCGGCGCGGCACTGGCTGACTGCGCCCTGGTTTACGTCGCTCAGATCGGTGGTCCCGCAGCAGCCAGGCTGGTCGCCAAGAAGATCCATCCGCTGAAAAGCAAACAGCAGGAACCGATCAGCGCGGTGGTGGAAAAGCTCCAGAACGTGCTGCGCAACAATCCGCCGCCCTGGTTGAGGAAGGCAATGCTGAAAAGCGAGCGCCCTGCCATCGGATAGAGATCGGGGCGCCGCTTGCTGCGCCCTGTGAACAGAACAATTCGGGGTGCGCTAAGCGGTGTCCCGACAAAAAGAGGAGAATCAAGATGCCATTTGTCACCGGAACCACCAAGGCGGGCGCCAGCTGGACCCCGACCTTTGTCGAAAATATCGACAGCGAAAAATGTATCGGCTGCGGCCGCTGCTTCAAATCCTGTGCCCGCAAAGTGCTGGGGCCGGAGGATCTGGAGGACGAAGAGTCCGAATCGATCCGCATGATCATGACCATCAGCAACGACGCCGACTGT
Organism: Deltaproteobacteria bacterium; assembly: GCA_013152145.1. Lineage (GTDB taxonomy): Bacteria > Desulfobacterota > Desulfuromonadia > Desulfuromonadales > Geopsychrobacteraceae > Malonomonas. The sequence continues at coordinate 421 of JAADGW010000228.1, read as the reverse complement.
ATCGGCTGCGCCGGTTGCGGGGTGGCCTGTCCGAAGAAATGTTTTTCGTTCAAACCGATGGACGTTCAGTGAAACAGCTGATGAGTCACAGACTCTCGTCAACTGCCGCAGATTTATAAAAGGAGTTCACCATGCTTATCGCGGTCGCATCAAAGACCGGCGCCGAGGTCGATCAGCATTTCGGCCATGCCGAGCGTTTTCTGATCTATGCCTGCAGCGGCGACAAATCCGTGCCGCTCAAAGAAGTGGCGGTCGAAAAGTATTGTTCCTATGACCCGGTTCACCCTTTTCGGCACGCGCAGTTCAACCGGATTATCACGGCGCTGGAAGGTTGCCGGGCCGTAGTCACCGCCCGGATCGGTGAGCTGCCGAAGCAGGAGCTGCAGAAGGTCGGCATCAGACCGATTGTCACATCCGGACC
>JAADGW010000072.1 GCA_013152145.1 Deltaproteobacteria bacterium | reverse complement strand
CAATCCGTGCTTCGATCATGACTTGGCGTTCAGGCGTATCCAGAATATCGATCAGCCCCCTTGCCTTCTTGATACGTGATGGCACATCGGTGATAATGAGCAGTTTATTCCGGCTGTCTTCGGTAATACTCCCCCGCTCACTCAACAGTTCTTTTACGGGAGTCGCGACATTGCCCAAATCAGCATAGCTGACAGTGACAACCTCAGTGGTCAGCGGCTCGCTCAAGTTTTTCCTGTGAGCGAGCCGCGGTCAGCTCGGCCTCCTTCATTGTCCGAATTTTATTTTTGGGCAGAATACGAACAACATTACCTTCCCGCAACATCCCTAATCCAGTAATATCGAGAACCAGGTCCAGAGCCTGGTCCCAAGGCACATCTATCAAGCGGAGAGTGACATTCCCCTTCACATCATCTGAGGCGATGATGTTCAGATTACTGACCTCGGCAATGAGACGAAGAATATCCCGGACATCGGCACTATCAAATACCAGCGAAGTTTTGGCACCGGTGTATTTGGTGCCGCCGTTAGCGGCAACCGGTCCGACGACCGGCGCCGGAGCAGCAGCACGCGGTGTTGCAACAGTGCCGGCAGGCTCGGAGGCTGCGGTCGGGGCCGATTCAACAGCAACGGCAACCGGCAGTGCCTCAGAGATTGCCGGAGCCACTTTTGCGTATTGTCCATCCGTTACGACAAAAGAGTACCCCTTTGCCGTCTTCTGCAATTGGTAAGGAACATCAGCCTTTAAAGTAACCGCAAACCGGGCTTCCGGTCGATCACCAACATTGACCAGGTAGGGCAAGACTGACTGAATTGCGCTGGGAAACGCCAGGGTTTCGAATGATCTTCTTAAGGCACGGGGGAGAGTGGTATTTTTCAATGAAAAAAGGACTTTATTCTTTTTACGCACCGGCGGTGTGGCTTCCGCAGCACCGTTCAGACTGATCAGCAGTTTGGATTTGCCGCCTTCTGAAGAAAAATTAATCGCCGAAACCTGGGCGCTGCCGACGGTTGCCGGCCCGATGCGGGTTTTCTGAGCGACCGCCGGGGCGGCCTGCCAAGTGACGACAACGCGCTGATTTTCCGTATCCACATTGAAGGTGGGAAACTTATCCCCGGCAACATCAAAGACAAAGCGGGTCTTGTCTTGATACGGTCCAACCCGCAGCGCGCTGAAACCCTTGCCCAACTTAAAACTTTCGCTGTGATTTCCCGGCTGAACGCCGTACAGATCCACAACTAACCGTTTGGGGGAATCAAGCGTAAAATAACGAATCTTTTCAATGCCGGCACTGGCCGTAAGTTCAGCCTTCCCGTCGGCAACCTTGACCAACGAAAGCGAATCTGCAGCCCACGTCAAAGGGGCAAGAACCGTTATCATTGTCAAAAAGACCATACTGAGGAGCACAACGCTTCTTCTCATATTTATTCCCCTAAAAATCAGTCGTGAACAGGTTCAGTACAGCGTAATGCCCAAACCTACATCTGGATATAACGATAATCCTTGAATTCTTTACCGGTATAGCTATCAATGCCCGTCTCCTCTACAACAATTCGATCCGGATTTTTCTCGATGCTCTGGCCACTGGCTTTATCGACAACGACGGTTTTTGTTTCGATACGCTTAACAATGCCCCCATTGGCACCGATGGGATCACCCAGCTTGACCGTATAGCTTTTACCGTCGGGAGCCTTGACCATGGCTCGGGGAACCCCCCGGACAATCAGCAGTGCCACCAGCCTGAATTGACTCAATTCAAACTTTTCCAACGGTCCCTTGTCCTTCTCCGGCTTGACATTCTTCTTTCGTATTTTTTGGATCAGGGGCACAAACGGATCACGCCGACCGGCCTGGCTGTAAACATACCCGGGCAAGCTGGTGGCCGGAGTACCTTCTACCGCAGAGGAAGAAGCGGGTTTTGGTTCTTGAGCACTCACGGGAGTAAACAAGCCGGTGACAAGAAACACACTGACAACAGTTAAAACAAGCCGTATCCGCTTGGATCTTTGCATCAAAATCATTTCCGTTTACCGCCTTTCCCGGGCTTTTTGGCCTCCCCCTCAAGAAAACGGAAAGTTATCGCACGGCAACTGATAGAAAGAACTGTCCGGCCATCCTTCTGTTTCGCGCCACCCATCTTCAACCCCTGGATGTTGACGATCCTCTCCATTTTGCCGACAGAATCGAAAAAAAGTGCCGCCTGGTGATAAGAACCACTGAGTCTCAACTCAACGGGAACCTCTGCGTAAAAACCTTTGGGGATTTCCCCTTGCGGCCTGAAACGTAGAATATCCAACCCTTTTGCCTTGGCCAGCGCACCGATACTGGTCAGCAGGCTGGGGATCTCTTTTTTAAGCGGCAACTCGCCAAGAGCCTTATGCAGTTCCTCTTGCAGTTTCGCAAATTCTTTACGGTAAGCATCTAACTTATCGGCAATTTTCTGATTTTTTTTGACCAGCAGCTGCACAGAATTACGACGTTGAACCAAGCTGTCATATTCCTCCAACTGCACCTGATAAACCAGGAAATAAAAGCCGGCAATAAGAACAGCCATCAGCAGTACGACGATCAAAATTCTCTGATACGCCGGCAGATTCAGTATTTTCTCGACACGTACGTCCATTAATTCAACCCCATTTTAATTGGGTGATGGCTTTTCTGTTTGGCATTTGAGGGTAAATTTCTGCATCTTAACCCCACCGACAGACGCCTGCTCGGTAATTGACAGCTCAACATTCCTATAATACGGGGAACGCTCCAACCGGTTCATAAAACTGGCAACGGTTTCCTCGTTATCACCATAACCGGCCAGAGTTACCCTCCCCCCACCTTCAGAGAACTGGGTTAACCAGACTTTGCTCGGCAGAGCACGGCCCAATTCATCCAGCAGATGTACCGGGCCGGCCTTTCCGGCTTTCAGGTCATTTAAAACCCCCAGTTTCTGCTCCAGTTCTTTTTTCTTTTTTTCAAAATCGGCAACTTCACCGAGTTTATTACGCAAAGCCTTGTTCTGCTGATTTAAATCTGCAATTTTCTCTTTGATATCGTCAGTTGCCAGCTTCTGCTGGACATAAAGAGCCCCACAGCCCACACCGACAAGGACCAGACAAAGAAAAAGGATTGATAATTGCGAGCGCAGCTTCTCTTTCTTTTGCGCAGCCCTGACCGGCAGCAGGTTTATCCGAATCATTTGTCACCCACCTTCCTCATTGCCAGACCGGTCGCCACTGAAAACATCGGACCGATTGCATCGAGGTATTCACTATCAAACTCTTTTTCGTTGATGGTCAGGTTACGGAATGGATTGACACGCTCGGCAGGAATTCCCAGTCTGTTTTCCAGTGCTTCACGGATCTGATCCGAGCTTGACACCCCCCCGGTTAAATAAACTTTGGAAACCCTGTCTTCACTCGAGGTTGCGGTAAAAAAGTCGAGGGATCGCTGCACCTCCTGAACCAGATTTTCAATCGCATCGGTCAATACCTCTTCAATGGAATCAGCATCGACATCGGCAATGTCCCGGTCACCCAGCTTTGCCCGTTCAGCTTCTTCTCCGCTGACGCCCAACCGCTTCTGCAGCTCTTCGCTGAGAAGATTGCCGCCCGCCTGAATATCCCGGGTAAAGACAGACACATCCCCTTTAAGAACATTGACACTCGTGGCGCTTGCTCCCAGATCAACCAGAGCAACAACCTCATTCTCGACAAAGCCGTAATTATAATCAAACATATTCTCGACCGCGAAACAGTCGATATCCATCACCACCGGCTCCAGGCCGGCTTCAGCAAACACGGCGAAAAAATCATCGACAAAGTCTTTCTTCGCCGCGACCAGCATGACATTCATCTGCGACGGGTCTTTGGCATCGGGACCGACAATCTGGAAATCGATATTCACTTCGGAGATATCAAAAGGGATATACTGCTCGGCTTCCCACTGAATCGAAGACTCGAGCTCCGCCTCGGTCATAATCGGCAGCATAATCTTACGGATGATGACCGAATGGCCGGAAACAGAGGTTGCAACCCTCTTGGCCTTGACCTTCATTCCGACCATCAGGTTACTGATCGCTTCCACGATGGATGTCGAATCCATGATGGTATTATCAACTATCGTCTCGGGAGCCAGGGGCATAATCCCGATATTTACCAGATGGAAATTCCCGCGAGACTCCCGCAACCGGACCAACTTGACGGCACTGGAGCCGACGTCGATGCCGACAATATCTTTTTTCGAGGCGAACATTTCTTATCCAGTCAGAATAGAGTGACACCGAAACAAGCAAAAAAATCAGTATACTGTTTAATCCTCAGGAAATACCTTTTCTTTATCTGACAACTTGTAACCAAGGGCGAGAATGATTTTACGCATCGTCTCCATCCGGCAAGGATAACCACGCTCGATACGAGTAATGGTTAATGGAGACACATCAGCTTTGCGAGCAAGCTCAGCCTTGCTCATCAATAAAGATTCACGAATTTTTTTCACAGTATTCTGCAGCATGCACGTAGCCCCTGAATAGCAATATTATTCAAATTGAGCATAATTATAGGTCAATGAGGCTTATTGTCAAGAAATTTTAGATTAAACCAATAATTGTTTATTTAAGTAACTCGTTGTAATTTCAAACGAATAAATAAAAGGATCGCTCATCAACGGTAAAAAGAGAGATACCAGTAAAGAATATCCTGCCCCCAAAACAGGTAGACCACCGCTGCCGCCGCCAAAAAGGGGCCGAAAGGTAATGCAAAACGAGAGTTCTTCCCTTTAATCAACATCAGCGGCACACCAACGCAAGTTCCCCCCAGTGAAGCAAAAAAGATGACCGGAAACACGGCCTTCCAGCCAAGAAAAGCCCCTATCATCCCCAGCAGCTTGACATCGCCACCGCCCATGCCTTCACGTTTAGTCAGGGTTTCATAAAGCCAGGCGATAGCCAGCAGCAACCCTCCCCCCAACAGGATTCCCAGTGCTGAGTCAGTCCAGGACAGCCAGGGGACAGCAAACGAGCAGAGGAAGCCGACCACGATACCGGGCAGACTGATGACATCAGGAATAATCTGATGATCCAGATCGATAAAAGTAAGTGTCAGCAACGCCGCGACAAACAGCCAATAAACCAAGGTCGCCGGGCTCAAGCCGAAATGATAGAGAACCGCAACAAAAAGCAGTCCGGAAAAAGTTTCGACCAATGCGTAACGTAACGGGATCCTGACGTGACAAACGGCACAGCGGCCGCGCAAAAGAAGATAGCTGATGATGGGAATATTCTGGTACCAGCGAATCCGGCTTTCACATTTCGGGCAACGCGACGGCGGTGAAACAATCGATACGCCGGCCGGAATACGGTAGATACAGACATTCAGAAAAGAGCCGATGACAGCCCCCAGAATAAAAGCTGAGGACATGAAAAAATAATATTCAAATGGCAATGCTCAACCTCCACTGGCAAAAGCGGGAAGCAGCTCCATAGCTTCCTGAAACACTCGATCAACAGAAATGTCCTGAATGCACCTGGCACCGATCGGACAGGGGGGTGTCGTACCGAAGCGAGTACAAGGGGAACAGGGCAATTCAAGATTCACCACACGGTGTCTCGGGCCGCGCGGCGCCCATTTCTCGGCAATCCCGGGACCGAACAACGAAACCGTCGGAATCCCCAGACCAACCCCGATATGTAAGATACCGGAATCTCCACTGATCAGCAAAGCGGCCCCGGAGAGGACAGAAGCGGTCTCCAGCAATGAGGTTTTGCCCGCCAGGTTGATGACTCCCGGCAGATTCGATTCGATCTCCGCCGCCAGACCGATATCCTCATTGCCACCGACAACGACAACCTTGAACCCCGCGGACATCAACTGCCGGCCGAGCTCAGCAAAACGGTCACTCCCCCATTTCCGTTCATCAATACTGGCCCCGGGGAACAGGACAACATACGGTGCGGTCAAATGTGGAAGAAGTTCGGCCGCGGATTTTATCGAGGATGGAATATGTAAAAAGGGAGGGTTGAAGGCCGGCTGTGAATCACCGACTAACGGCTCCAATAAACGCACAAAACTTTGAAGCTCATAATCCTTATGAGAATAATCAATGGCATCAGTAAACACCCTCCGCCGCTTATTTGTCGCAAAACCGATTCGATATCTGCCCACAATACCGGCGATAACAGCGGACAAGTAGTGCCATTGCTCTGTGTCGATCACGAGTTCATAGCGATTTTTTAAAACCTTCAACAAGTCCAGAGGACGATCATAACAATAGACAGAAGCTAGCCGAGAGCCCATAAGAAAAACCCCGGCATTGCGTTTTTCGGCAAGGATGGTGATGTTGGCCTGAGGGAAAAGTTGAGCAAGAAACCGCAATATTGGGATCAACAGCACTGCATCCCCTATCCCTCCCGGTCGGATCAACAAAATCGAGTCGGGGGCACTCACCGGTTTTCTGTTTTTCCGGCATGAAACAATTGCGGCCAGATGCGGCCCGAACAGCTGGTCAAGACGCTTCATCAAACGAATTTTCGTATGTATGATCATCGGTGCTCGTCACCCATAAAAGAGTAATCTATACCCAGATAACGGCAAAGAACAGCACAGTCAAACCGAATCTTCCGATAAATCATGCGATGTCTAAAGCTGCATTTATTTTGATCAAAATTAGCCGCGAAATACCTGTCATCGTATCCCCCACCATCGATCCCGACAAAACATATCTGCTTTGCCCCGATTTTTTCAGCAAAAGATATTGCTGAATGAACCGTACCTGACATTGTCCAAAGGGAGTTATCATCCAGGTTACCACCCCGCAAGGGGTGAAATTTTCGGCAAAGATAATAAAAGCACTTATCATCAAACTTATGTTTTTTGAATTCTTCGACAAGCAATCGTCGGCCACTCGTCAAGTTAAGATCATTCGGTATAACTAACTTAGCTCCAGTTGCAAAAATATCCGGCGCAAAAGCTAGCATATGATCATCGTGAATAAAAACCAGGTCAGGATTGCTAATTGCAACAAACGAATTGTTGATACACAAACGTAATCCATCTTCCAAGTCCCCGGTAGAAACCCAGTCCAGCGAAGGCCCCTTGCCTATAATGTAGCAACGTCCTCCCCGGATTCGCATTTCCCGACGATATTGCTCAACCAATTCTGACAGCTTCGACTCAGCGGTAAAGGAGTAGATAAGTGGAGTTCGCCGTACAAACCATAACAACAGCGCCTGCAATGTATACAGGCCCCCCCAAAAAGCCCGATCAAGCAACGATCTGACCATGGTTCGTGGCAAACACACGTGATGGTTGAATACTGTAAATCTCCCGACTGTGGTTCACTAGGGTAATTTTTTTTCCGCGCTGTGTCAGATTCATGATTAATTCAACAACACTCTCCAAAAGGATTTACCTGTGACAAAACCTGCTTCGTTAAGTTCGATCAAGCCCCGTTCACCAAAAGCAGACGGTAGCGGAAAAAGATAATCTTCAAAAGCTTTTCAGACGAGTTTCCCCCTGTCCAGCCGGATGACCCGACTGGTGACTGCATCCAGAATCCGCTGGTCGTGCGAGACCAGAAGTGTCCCGCCCCCCGAGGCGCAGAACTGACCGATACGCTCCAGACACT
>JAADGW010000087.1 GCA_013152145.1 Deltaproteobacteria bacterium | reverse complement strand
TATGTGTATGACCTGTCACGGTGGGGGGATGGGCGGCGGCATGGGCGGCGGGGGGAAGCCGCAGATCGGCTGCCTCTATTGTCATGGCCACGGATCCTATGTTGATGCCACCCATCCGGGAACCCTGCCCGACGGCAGACGGATCCCGGCGCCGAACGGTGGTGTGCGCAGAACTTTTTAATTGTGCGATCGACTATTTGCCATCAGCAGGAGCCCTGCATGAAATTGTTTCGTATTCTCTGCGTGGTTTTTCTCCTCTCTCTGTTCGGTTGTGCCGCTACGCCCTTACAGAAAAAGCCGCTTCTCTCACCTGCTGGCGGGCAGGCCCTGCTGACCGTCTACCTCAGCACTTCCGGGGCTGCCGAGCACGTTGGAAAGATACAGATCGACGAACTCGCCGTTGAGGTTGATGGGGCCTGGATCGGGCTTGCTCTGCCGCCTGTGACGATTGACTACCAGCGCCAGAAAGGTCGGCAGATGCTGCTCGGTGCAGCGGTTGCCCCGCTCGGTGTACATCGTCGTCTGCGTTTGCGGGTCAGCGGCTTGTCGGGGTCTGACAAGGAGCAAGAGTTTATCGTTCGCCTGTCGGGGCCGCTGGAGCTGTTGAAAGGGGAGAGCAAATGCCTGTTTCTTGATTGGCAGATGCTTGCCGAGCGTCCTGGCCGCCGGCAATTGACCCCTCGTTTCAGCGCTTGGGGACAGGGACAGGCACTGGGCGGGGAGTTGCTTTACGTTGCCTGCCGGGAGATTGATACGGTCTATATCGTGCGGATGGACAGCAACGAGGTTGTTGCCGCATTCAGTGTGCCGGGGCCGTTAGCGGACATCCGCGTGTTGGCTGCCCCGCGCCGCCTGTATATCCTCAGCACCGGTCGGCGTTCTATTTACGTCTATGACTGTCTCAATGCCCGGCTGATCGATCAGATTGCCCTGCCGGGGAGCATTGCTCCGCAACATATGGTTCTCTCTCCTGATGGTCAATACGCTTTTGTCTCCGACGCCGCTGCCGGAGCCATCTTCAAAGTTGATCTTTCCGAGGGCAATCTGGTGGCGCAGACAAGGACCGGTCATCGCCCCCAGCGGCTGATTTATATCGATGAGGGGCTGGGGCGCCTGGCGATTGCTGCACCCCGCTCGCATCAGGTTTTTATCCTGAATGCGGCAGACCTCAGGATTCAGCGGATAATCCCGGTCGGTTCACGGCCGTCCGGACTGCTTTATTTTGCTGACGCACTTTACGTTGCCGAGACCGGCTCACGATCTGTCGCTGTCTACAACCTTCAAACCGGTAAGCAATCGGCAACGATTGCGGTCGGCCTGGCGCCGGATTACCTGCTCAGCGTTGATCGCAACAGCGCCTATGTCAGTAATTCCGGCGAGGGAAGCCTGATGGTGTTGTATGCCGGGCAGAATACGGCCTTCAAACGGATAGCAACGGCGCAGAACCCGACGGAAATGATATTCTCGCAAAGAAGACGGTTGCTCTATATCGAAAGTCCAAAAATGCGGACGGTGACGGTTGTTGATCAGGTTTCGGAAAACATTCTCAAACAGATCCGGCTTGGAGGTCCACCGAGGTCGATGGCGATTCTTGAATGATTGGATCCTCTTGCAAGGGCTTCAGTGAATAGTGACCAGGTATTTATTGTTTATGGGGATTCTTGGCGGTTAAGCCAATTGGCGGAGTTTGGCCGGTGGGTACGCAAAATAACGGATTTGCCGTAGATGATTAACGCAAGCCAACTTCTTTAAGTTATTGCAAATTTGTACAATTTTCTGTTATTGTGAGCGGCGATTTGCGCAGGAATGCCCCAGTTTTGTTGGCATGCTTTCTGCTTCAGAAGTTGTTCAGTTCCGCATCTGATGTGATGCGCAGTGGCTAGAGAGTTTGCCGCCCTCATAAATTCTGCTGTGCGTCGTTTATGAAGTGTTTAGATTTAGTAGCAAGATTCTGTTCGTCAATGAGGATAAGTGGGGAGGTCAAATGAAAACAGTAGTCAGACTGATGCTGCCGTTGGCAGTTATGCTGATTCAACTTGGTTTTACTGCGGGGTTGGCGTCAGCGGCCGTAACCGGGGATTGTGTTAACTGCCACACTATGCACAACAGCCAGAATGGTCAGGCTGTTGCTGATCACAATGGCACGACCCTGACATCTGCCCAGGTCAACCTGTTGAATTCCGACTGTCTGGGCTGTCATACTGATGCGACTCAGACGATTGCCATGATTGGAACGGGTAATCAGTCACGTGTGCCGATCGTTCTGACGACCTCGGAGCCGACCTATCCGCCGAATGGATCCAGTAACTCGGTACTTGCTGCAGGCAACTTCTACTGGGTGGCCCAGGGGGATGACACCAAGGGCCACAATGTTTTTGGCCTGCGCGGTAATACCTTCGCCGCAAACGTCGATAGTAACTTGAGTGCCGCTCCCGGTAACGCTCAGCCGACCGGTTCCGGCAGTGTTTGTCGCAACTGTCACGGAACCCTGGCGACGGAAATCTCCGGTTGTAAAGGTTGTCACTTCGCTGCTCACCATGTCGATGACGGCCCGGGTAACGTTGTGACCGGCCAGGGCGATGGCTGGTACCGTTTCCTTTCCGGCGCGCAGATGCTTGCTGCCGTCAATCCCGGCGGGAGCAGTCGTGATGCGCTTTTAGCTCAAGCCGGGGTCGTGGGGGTTGAGGATGCCAACTGGGAGCAGGATCCGACTTCGCACAACACCTACAAGGGGGCGACCGGGTTTACCAGTGCCGGGTTTGGCTCCGTTAACGGGAACAGCATCGGTCTGTACTGCACCGGTTGTCACTCCCGCTTCCACCACAGTATGGGCGGTGCCGATGACGGCCTGCAGAACGCATCCGGTGCCTGGATCCGTCACCCCTCTGATGTTGTTCTGCCGGGTGCCGGGACCGAGTATGCCAACTACAACTATACCGCGCTGGCGCCTGTTGCTTACGAAACGATTGACAGCACGGGGGCCGGGACGACCGCGTTGGTGACCTGTATTTCCTGTCATCGTCCGCACGGTTCACCTTATCCGGATATGCTGCGCTGGGATTACAGCGGTTGTGTCGCTAATGCAGTAAATACCGAATGTGGTTGTTTTGCCTGCCACACGTCCAAGGACGGTGTCGTACCATAGCTTTTCAGAGTTGACCCTTGCATCAATCGTGGTGGGAAGGGCGAGAGTTTTTCAACAAAACGTAGAAGGAGGCGTATAAAATGAGAACAAAAACAGTCTTAATGTTGCTGAGCATTGCCGCTCTGGTGCTGTTTGCCGGAAGTGCTTTTGCCATAACGGGAGCCTGCGTTAACTGCCACACCATGCACAACAGCCAGAACGGGTCGAGCATGGCCTATAACGGCTCGACAACGCCGAACGGTGTGTTGTTGCGTGCCGCCAGCTGCGGTGGGTGTCATGCCGATGCCACCGTCAATGGTAGCAACTCAACGATGGACGGAACTACGCTGGCAACGATTCCCCAGGTTGATGCGTCTATCAACTATCTGGCCGGTGGCTCTTTCAACTGGGTTGAATCCGGAACAGCGGACAACCGGGGGCACAACGTTGCCGACCTGGGGATTGCCAAGGACGCAACTTTAACTGCAGATCCTCCGGGATTCGATTCCGCCAATACGCCTGTCGGGACGGAGTGGGCCACTAACCAGTTAACCTGCGCCGGTGTTTATGGCTGCCACGGTGATCACGGCCAGTCCGGCGAGTTTGCCGCCGTTAAGGGCGCTCACCATTCCAACGTGGGTGGTAACCTGACGACCGCTGATACGGTTGGCAACAGCTACCGTTTCCTGAAAGGGATCAAGGGTGGTGAGGATGCTGACTGGGAGGCGACCACCTCTGATACTGATCACAACGTTTATTACGGCGCCGCCCGGACGACCACTAATAATGACCCGACCGATACCATCAGCTCCCTGTGCGCCCAGTGTCACGGTAAATTCCACACGGCTTCCGACATTGTCAGTGTTGCCAATGTCATGAGCAGCCCCTGGGTACGTCACCCGACCGATATCGATATGCGCGCTCTGCCGGGCACCAGTGAGTATGCCGCTTATGTTTACAGCGTCCAGGCCCCTGCTGCGCTGAGCACTCTGCCGGCGACACTCTCGGCGTCTTCATACTCCAGCGAGGCGATCGTGACCTGTGTCTCCTGTCACCGTGCTCACGGCTCTGAAAATGCCGACCTGCTGCGCTGGGATTACACCGGCATGACTGCCGGCACCACCGGTGCTGCAGCCGGTACCGGTTGTTTCCGCTGCCACACCACCAAAGACGGGGTCTGAGCACCTCTTTGGGTTTCTGTAGAACGGCCGGCCCTTTCGGGCCGGCCTTTTTTTTGAAAAAAAGATGAGGTGCTTCCTTGTCTTGAAGCGAAGCGGGTTCTCTGCTATTTTGTAAGTGTTCTGTAATGTTTCTGGGCCGCTGAATGTTGAGTCTGATGGTGCCGATTGAGTTGTCTGCCACTGTCGCTTGCCTTGTCTGGAGTCTGCTGTTGAAAATTACGTTCAGACTGTTTCTTGTCAGCGTGTTTTTGCTGATATCTCTTGCTCCCGCCATGTCGTATGCGGCAGCTAGCTGCGGCAGCTGCCATGCGGAGGTAAAAAACAAGGGCCGCCGGGGGCGTTTTATTCATCAACCCTTTCTGGCGGGTAAATGTGCCCAATGCCACATCGCCGGCAAGGCGGTTTCTGCTCCGGTCAAAAAATCCCCGCTGGCCGTAGAAAAGCAGCAGTTGAAAAAGATTCGCTGGTTTCAGACTGTCACCGGTCGGGAGTCGGAGCATTGGCTGCGGCTGCCGGCTGATAAGCTGACGGGTGGGCTGTATCTCAAGGCGACCGATGGCCGAACGCGTAGTCCCTTGCAGAAAATTACACTGCCGAGAGGCGGGGCGTTACCGCAGATGCAGGACGATCGGCAACCACCGCAGCTGTCGAACTTGCAGGTGCTCGATGTTCGTCGCGGCATCAGTACGACCGTGACCCTGCACTGGGAAACCGATGAATATACTGATTCGGTCATCCATTACGGGGTCGGCAATCTCAGGTCTGTGACGACTGATCGTCAGTTGGCCCGGCAGCACAATAAGGTTCTGCTCGGCCTGGATGCGGGCAAGTCTTATCAGTTTCAGATTATCTCGCGTGATTTGTTCGGTAACGAAACCAAATCACCGGTTGTGAAGTTTTCGACTGAAAAGTCTTTCTGGAATCAGGATGCGAATTACAATGCCGACCGTTCAATTTCTACCGCGATCAAACTGCGGTGGCAGTTGTACCGTATTGCCGGTGACTACCTGCTTGTTGTCAAGGCGGATCGTCCGGTTGTTTTGTCTCTGGGGGCTGCAATTGTGCCGAAAAACCGGAATACCGTGGAACGGCAGGTGGCTGCAACCGGGAGCTTTTCTCACCCGATTCTAAAAAGTTCACTTGATACCAATGTCACCGTCTGTAAAACTTGTCATCAGAGTCTACAGGAAGAGTATTCTCATCCGATAAGGGTCCGAGCCCGCAAGGGGATGATTATCCCTTCGGAGTATCCGGTGCTCCCGGATGGAACCTTGAGCTGCATGACCTGTCACGACAGCCATGCTTCGAATTATGAATATCGTTTACGGAAGTCGAGCAAGGCCGACTTATGCCGAGGATGTCACCGTAATTATTGATCACCCGTATCTTGACCTGCTTGGGGATGCCGATGGGAACGAAGCTGACTTTCAAAGATCGTAAAAAATTGAACCTGGCGGTGAAACGTGAATTTCAACGTTGGCTGCTGCGGCAGGTGCTGATCGCTGTTGTCTTGAGTGCGGTCGTGGCTGCGATCATCCTCTACTTCTATGCTCGTCAAGAGATGATCAGCTCTTTCTTTGATGCTCATGTGAAGATTCGGCGGGTCAGTGACCTGCTGCTGCCGGTGGTTGCTGCCGGATCGGTTGTCAGTCTGCTGGTCGGTGCGGTTCTCGCCCTGTTCCTGCCGCAGAAAATTGCCGGGCCGATTTATCGGATCGAACAGGGATTGAGATCTGTCGGCGGGGGGGACCTGACAACGGTTATCAAGTTGCGCGATGATGATATCCTGCAAGATCTGGCCGAAAACGTCAACCGGGCAACGGTCGCTCTGCATGATCGGGTAGGGGAGGCCAAGACCGCTTGTGTGGAACTGGAACAGGCCATTTCGGGTGGAGCGGCTGAGAAAATTCCTCAACTTCTTGCGCGACAAAAAGAGTTGCTGGATAAGTTGATAACCTGATAGCGGTTCTGGACCCCGGTATGTCGGTCAGTCTTGCAAATGCGGTGAATCATGTGACCCAAGATGGATGACCTCGCGCGGCCCACTCCAGGGGCCGCGTGAACTCTTGAAGTGGGCACCCTGAGGTCATCTGGCTGAAGAGTTACGAAGATTTTAAAGATACCGAGTGGCGTATTGTCAGGAGTCCCCGTGTCCAAGCGTTTTACCGTTATGATAATCCCGGAAGATGGGAAGAGAGTGCGTCATCTGAGGATTCGGCGCAGTCTGCTGACCTCCGCGCTGGTGGGTTTATTGTTGTTTGTCGGACTCTTTGCCTGGTTGGCGTATTCACAGTTGGACCTTCGCTTTAAACAATCGGAACTGCAGCATTTGCGGCTTGTCAACGGCCGGCAGCGTCTCAATCTGCAACGGTTAAATGCAGACGTTGACGGGATGAGTGGAGAACTGGCCCGTCTGGCGGAGACAGAAGCGCGGGTGCGCCAGCTGGCTGATTTTGACAGTTCTCCGCAGGCGGTTCCGGTTGCCGTCGGTGGGATTCCCGATGGCGATAATCCCTCTCTTGTCGATGCTGTGCAGAAGCGCATCAACCAGTTGCGACTGGCGATTGACCTTCGTCGGCAAAGCCAGGAGGATGTTCGCAACCTTCTGAACGATCAGGTTTCCATCAGCCGGGCAACACCGAAAGGCTGGCCGGCCAGAGGTTGGATCACCTCCTATTTCGGTATGCGGCGGATTCCGGGTGGAACCAAATGGCGCATTCACGAAGGACTTGATATCGCGGCCAATATCGGGACACCGGTGATGGCTACCGCCGATGGTGTCGTCGCGCGGGCCGAGTATTCTTCCAGCTATGGAAAAGCGGTCATCATCGATCATGGTTATGGTTATCGTACCCTTTATGGTCACAATTCGAGAATTCTGGTCAAACGTGGTGAGCGGATTCGACGTGGGGAAAAGATTGCGGAGGTTGGTAATACCGGGCGTTCCACCGGTCCGCACGTCCATTACGAGGTGCGGTTGAACGGTATCCCGATCGATCCGCGCAAAAGCCTCTGAACAGACTTTGTAACTATTCAGCAGTGCGGTGGATGGCCTCGGGATGCCCACTCCAAGCGCATGAACCCATCCCTGGGGCTTGACTGTCGCCATCCAGGCGACAGACACCCTTGAAGTGGGCACCCCGAGGCCATCCGGCTGAATAGTTGCCAGACTTTTACCCTCCCGGACGATTTAACATTCTCTTTTATCTACCCTTTAATACTGCCCTTTACAGCAAACTTCAGCTTTTCTCCAGCGGGTCGGCAAAGCCCATGATCTCGAGCTTTCAGCCCTCGATATAGCTTGTTCAGCCCTCTTTCCATGTGCTACTATGCCGGCCATTGCTGGCTGGAGTGTCGGCGTCAAGATTAACCGCTTATAGCGTTCCGCAGCTGGTCTGTGGAGAGTGGAGTTTTATAAACAATGATACGTGGTCTGGTTAAAAAGTTTGTTGGCAGCAGGAATGAGCGGGAGCTGAAAAAACTGCAGCCGCTGGTTGTACAGATAAACGCTCTTGAGGCCGAACTGGAAACGCTTTCTGAGGAGCAGTTGCGAGGCAAGACGGCTGAATTCCGTCAACGTCTGCAGAACGGTGAAACCCTTGACCAACTGCTGGTTGAGGCCTTTGCTACGGTGCGTGAGGCGAGCAAACGGGTCCTCGACATGCGTCATTTTGATGTGCAGTTGATCGGCGGCATGGTGCTCAATTCCGGCAAGATTGCCGAGATGAAAACCGGTGAGGGGAAAACGCTGGTGGCGACGCTGCCTTCCTACCTGAACGCACTGACCGGCAAGGGGGTTCACGTTGTTACCGTCAACGATTATCTGGCCAGTCGTGATGCCGAATGGATGGGGCAGGTTTACACCTATCTCGGCCTGAGTGTCAGCTGCGTTGTGCACGGTCTGACCGATGCACAACGTAAAGTGGCCTACGCCGCAGATATCACTTATGGCACTAATAACGAGTTCGGTTTCGATTATCTGCGCGATAACATGAAGTTTGATCTCGAAGAGTACGTACAGAAACCGCTCCATTATGCGATTGTCGATGAAGTCGATTCGATCCTGATCGACGAGGCCCGGACGCCGCTGATTATTTCCGGCCCGAGTGAAGCTTCGAGTGAGCTCTATTATATGGTTGACCGCGTGATTCCCAAGCTTACGCAGGGTGAAGTCATTGAGGCGCGCGATGGTAAAATCGGCCAGACAGTCAAATCCTATACGGGTGATTACACCGTTGACGAAAAGGCAAAATCGGCATCTCTGACGGAGGAAGGGGTGTCCCGGGTCGAGAAGCTTCTGGGCATCGACAATCTGTATGAGTCACACAATATTGAACTTCTCCACCATGTTAACCAGGCGCTGAAAGCCCACGCATTGTTCAAGCGTGACGTGGACTATGTGGTCAAGGACGGTGAAGTTCACATCGTTGATGAATTTACCGGGAGACTGATGCCGGGTCGGCGTTGGAGCGATGGTCTGCATCAGGCGGTTGAGGCCAAGGAAGGGGTCAAAATTGCCAGTGAAAACCAAACCCTGGCGAGTATTACCTTTCAGAACTATTTCCGTATGTATGAAAAACTGGCAGGAATGACCGGTACCGCGGATACTGAGGCGGTAGAGTTTAATGAGATTTATAAGCTCGAAGTCCTGGTGGTTCCGACCAATCAGCCGTTGCAACGTCAGGACATGCCGGATGTTATTTATAAGACTGAGAAAGAGAAGTTTCTCGCGGCTATCGAAGATATTGCCGAATGTTATAAAAAGGGCCAGCCGGTGCTGGTCGGTACGATTACCATCGACAAATCGGAAGTCCTCGCCGACCTGTTGAAAAAACGCGGGGTGCCGCACAATGTTCTGAACGCCAAACAGCACGAACGGGAGGCCCATATCGTTGCTCAAGCGGGTCGCAAAGGGTCGGTGACCATCGCGACCAACATGGCGGGGCGTGGAACCGATATCGTCCTCGGCGGCAACCCGGAAATGATGGCCCGTGTCGAGGCCGCCACTGCGGAAGATCCGGAAGCTCGTTTTGTTGAACTGTTGCCCGTTTTTGAAGAACGTTGCAAGGCTGAAAAACAGGAGGTTATCGAGGCCGGCGGGCTTTATATCCTGGGCACCGAACGGCATGAGTCACGGCGTATCGACAACCAACTACGGGGCCGCTCCGGGCGCCAGGGGGATCCCGGCAAGAGCCGTTTTTACCTGAGTCTGGAGGATGATCTGCTGCGGATTTTCGGTTCCCAGCGGGTTGCCTATGTGATGGAAAAACTGAAGATTCCCGAAGGTGAACCGATCGAACACGGGATCATCAGCAAGGCGATTGAAAATGCCCAGAAAAAGGTCGAGGCGCATAACTTCGATATCCGTAAGCACCTGCTGGAATATGACGATGTCATGAATCGTCAGCGTGAGGTTATCTATACCCAGCGTCGCGAGGTTCTGGCCGGAGATCAACTCAAGGAGACCCTTCAGGGTATTATTCATGAGACGGTTGAAGATATGATCGCCTCTTTCTGCCCGGAAAAACTACCGCCCCTGGAATGGGACTGGGAGCGTCTGGTCGAGGATTTCGGTAATCAGTATGCGTTCCTCCCTGATCTGACTCCGCTCGATCGGAACACAGTTACGCGGGAAGAGCTTGAGCAGCTGCTCAAGGAGCAGGTTGACGGTCGCCTGGAGGACAAGGAGGAGGAGTTCTCCCCGCAGATTATGCAACATCTGATGCGGGTTCTGCTGCTGCAGGCGATCGATTCCCAGTGGAAAGATCATCTGTTGTCGGTCGATCATCTCAAGGAGGGGATCAGTCTGCGCAGCTATGGTCAGAAAGATCCGAAAGAAGAGTACAAGCGTGAAGCTTACGGCCTGTTTATGGAGATGATGGGGCGGATTCGGCAGGAGGTGCCGCAGAAGTTGTTCCGCATCCAGCTGGCTCGCGAAGAGGATGTCTCACAGATGGAGGCGCAGCAACGTCGGCAGAAGATAGAATTGAACCGTGCCGGCGGAGAAGCCCCGGTCCGTAAACCTGCTACCAGGGACGAAGATAAGGTTGGTCGCAATGATCCCTGCCCCTGCGGCAGCGGTAAGAAATATAAGAAATGCTGTGGAAAATAGGCTTTTTGACAGGTAGATAAAATCAATGACGGAACAAAATCACCAGCCTGAACCGGCTATTCTGCTGATTGACGATGCCCCGCTGATCCTTGATCTTTTGCAGGACATTCTGGAAGACAGGGATTACCGTGTAATCCGTTCTGAAACCGGAAATCAGGTCACGGAAATTCTGGATCGAGAGCATATCACCCTGGTTTTTTGCGACGTGACCCTGCCCGACATCAACGGTGTCGAGGTGCTGCGGATGATCAAGCAGCATACTCCGGAAATACAGGTTATTATGATTTCCGGGCAACAGGATTTTGATGTTGCCCGGCAGGTGTTGCGGGAGCGGGCTCTCGATTACCTGACCAAGCCTTTTACGCAAGAAGAGGTGCTGGAGGCCGTCAGCCAGGGGTTGAGTGCTCATCAGCATGCGGTCAACCAGAGTAAGGCCCGGATCGAGGCGCAGCGGCGGATGGCCGATCTGGTGTTGTTGAAAAAAATCGGCGAAACCGCCAGCTCCGGCAGTGATCTTCAGGAACTGTTTGATCTGATCCTCGATTCAATTGTCGACTCTGCTGATGTCGAGGTGGCCTCACTGATGCTGGTTGAAGACGATGGGCTCCTGCATATCGCGGCGGCACGCGGACTGTCGGCAGAAATCATCAGTTCAGTGCGGGTGGCATCCGGGGAAGGCATCTCCGGGCACGTTCTGGCGACGCGTGAGCCGGTGCTTATCTCCAATCTTGATCATGACAGTCGTTTTAACGGCATGAGCGGTGTCAAGCGCTACAAGGATCAGTCGCTGTTGTCGGTGCCGATTATCGTCCGTGAGGGCATTGTCGGGGTCATCAATGTCAATAACAAGCGCTCCGGTGAATCCTTCGCTCTCGAGGATCAGAACCTGTTGGTGGCAATTGCCAACCAGGTTGCCCTGGCGATGGAAAACTTTGAACTGGTGAACAGCCTGCGCAGTCAGACCGCAACGCTGGAGCGAACCAATGATGATCTGGTGCGGCTGAATCGTGCTCGAACCCGCCTGGTCTGTAATCTGTCGCATGAGCTGAAGACCCCGCTGACCTCAATTATGGGTTATGTCGATCTGTCGCTGACTTTTTACGAAAAGCTCTCCGACGAAGAATTCAAGGAGCACCTGCGCCTGGTCCGCGAAGAAGGGGAACGGCTTGAAAAGTTGATCACCGGCATGTTGCGGCTGTTCTCCATCGAATCGGAACGTGAAATCTGGCGCTGGAAGTCTTTCGGCGTGCCCTGGCCGATTGCTGATTCCTTCCAGTATTTCAATAAACAGATGGCGGCCCGACAACTGGTGTCGGAGATCGACATCGGTGAAGATCTGCCGGAGGTTTACGGGGATCAGGAAAAGTTCAGTATGGCGTTCAACTGTCTGGTTGATAACGCCGTCAAGTTCAACCGAGACGGTGGTCAGGTCAAAGTCAAGGCTGAATCCCGGATGTTTGAAGGGCTGGAATATGTCTACCTGCAGATTTTCAATCAGGGCCAGACGGTCCCCCTGGAGGCCCGCAGTACGATTTTCAACTCCTACACACAGCTGGGGAATATCGATACCGAGAAGCCGCATGGTGTCGGGATCGGTCTGACCCTGGTCAAGGTTGTTGTCGACCGGATGAAGGGCGATATTTTTCTGGAAGAGGTTGGCGGAGAAGGGACCTGCTTCGGGATGTTGTTGCCGACTGAGGCAACCTA
>JAADGW010000279.1 GCA_013152145.1 Deltaproteobacteria bacterium | reverse complement strand
CTGTAAAACCTGTCCTTCAGTATCAAGGGTGTCGGTGGTTTTCCCGAGTTGCAGCGTTGCCCGATAACTTTTATTGTCAGCCAACAAAAATTGCAGGAGCTTGGTACCATCACCCACAGCAACCGGCAGAACCCCGGTGGCGAGAGGATCCAGCGTACCGGCATGGCCAACTTTTCTGCTCTTGCAGATGCGTCGGACGTGGCGCACCACATCGTGTGAGCTCATCCCCGCAGGCTTGTCTATTAATAATAATCCGTGCACGTAAATATCAGGGCAACTGCTGATCTAACAGGTAGGAGACTTGGGCTCTGACGTCTTCGAGAGTTCCATCCATCTGGGCTCCGGCAGCATTGTGGTGCCCTCCCCCGCCAAGTTTGCGGGCCATGGCACCGACATCAACCTTTCCCCGGGAGCGGAAACTTATTTTATATTTATTCCGGCCGACCTGCCGGAAAAAGAGCGCCACTTCGACACCGCGTATGGCCCGCGGATAGTTGACGAACCCATCTGTGTGTTCTTCTGCAGCACCGGATTGCTTGAGGACTTCCTCGGTCATGGCGACCGACGCATAACGCCCACAAGGGGAGATCTGCAACGTCGGCAGAACCAGGCCCAATAGCCGCATCCGTTCCGGAGCCAGGCTCTCGTACAGACAACCGGAAATTTCCCAGGGATCTACGCCGCTCCCGACAAGTCGTCCGGCGACGGCAAATGCTTCGGGGTTAGCGCTCGAATAACGGAAAGAACCGGTATCGGAAAGGATCCCCAGATACAGACACTTGGCAACCTCGAGACTCATTTGATAGTCACACCGATTGAGAACCCGGTCGATAAGAATGGCCGTCGCACTGGCAGATGTATCCAGGTAGCAGATGTCACCAAAATCAGAATGGGGATGATGATCAATATTTATCAGCGTCCGACAATGTTCTGCCGTTGGGATCCTGGTGCGCGACAAGTCACCGGCGTCGAGAACAAAAGCGACATCAAATTGCGCATTTTCCGGCAGGACCCTGACCAGCTGATCATGACCGGGCAGGAACTGCATGATCTGCGGGACCCCGTCGACATTGAGCGCGAGGACCTCCTTGCCCATTTCACGCAAAGCGTTTGCCAGCCCCAGGGTTGAGCCGATTGCATCTCCGTCGGGGTTTTCATGGGCAACGACGAGAAAGCTCCGGTTGTCGGTAATCTGATTAACGATCTGTTCAATTAAATCATCCTTGACTTGACGCAACAGATCATCAATCTTCTGGCCATAATTGATCGAGCTGTCATACTCGAAGCGGATTTCCGGGATAAACCGCATGCGCATCACCTGCCCCAATTGACGACGGATAAACGGGGCAACACTTTTCAGACCACGTTCAGCCTCTTTGCGTTCCCCCGCCTCATCACTGACGGTAAAATAAACCCGCGCCAAACTGAGGTCGCGCGACATAGTCACGCCGGTGATAACCACCGGAGCGACCCGGGGATCCTTGATTCCTTGCATCATCAGCCGGGTGATTTCCTTGTGGATCTGTTCACCCACCCGTTCAGGTCGATAACTACTCAACAGACATCTTCTCCGTAATGCAGAAACTCAACATCGGAGTTGAGCAGTTCGGTAACCCCGGAACTGTAAATTTCTTCTTCAATATTTCTAAATACCATATCCAGCTGTGCTTTCGATCCAGCGGTCATGCTTATCCCGAGCATAACCCGCTGATGTAATTCCCGATGACCAACCTCGGCAACCGACACCGGATAGCGTGAACGTAACCGGTTAACAAGTCGGCTCACTTGCGAGCGCTTCTGTTTTAAACTCTGTGTCCCGTAAAGACGGATATCAAGCCGCTGCACACCGACCAGCATAAATCAGAGCCCCTGAAGCTGAAGATCAGAGTGTGGTTTTAACCTCTTCCATTTCGTAGGCTTCGATAATGTCGCCATTTTTAATATCGTTATAATTTTCCAGCCCGATACCACATTCGTAACCGCTGGCGACTTCTTTCGCATCATCCTTGAAACGTTTCAGTGAGCTGAGCTTGCCATTCCAGACAATAACATTGTCGCGGACCAGGCGAACTTGAGCATTGCGAACAATTTTACCGTCGAGGACATAACAGCCGGCAATGGTTCCGACGCGAGAGACGTGGAAAGTCTCGCGAACCTCGGCGCGGCCCAAGTCCTGCTCTTTCAGCGTCGGGGCAAGCAGGCCCTCCATGGCGTCACGGATGTCGTTGACCGCATCATAAATAACACTATACAGGCGGATATCAACCTTCTCTGCATCAGCCAGGTTTTTCGCTTTGTTTTCAGGACGAACATTGAACCCGAGGACAATCGCGTTCGATGCTGTCGCCAAGGTCACATCACTTTCCGAAATACCGCCGACACCGGTGTGGATGACGTTGAGACGGCAGGAATCGGTGGAGAGTTTTTCCAGTGCATCACGCACCGCTTCAACGGAGCCCTGAACATCGGCTTTGATAATAACCGCCAGTTCCTCAACGGCCCCTTCCTGCATTTTGGCAAACAACTGGTCGAGGGAAATCTTGCTGCTTTTGGCAAGATCGATTTCACGCTGTTTAGACTGGCGATGCTGCGCGACATCCTTTGCAGCCTTCTCGCTCTCAACCGCATGGAAGGTTTCACCGGCATCCGGAACACCCGCAAGACCGGTCACCTCGACCGGCAAAGAGGGCCCGGCCTCTTTGACCGGAGAACCATTTGCCGCGGTCATTGAACGGACGCGACCGAAATGCAGACCGGCAACTATCGCGTCACCGATCTTCAGGGTTCCATCCTGCACCAGCACGGTTGCCACCGGACCGCGACCTTTATCAAGACGCGCTTCAACAATCGATCCCTTGGCCCGTTTTTTCGGGTTGGCTTTCAACTCAAGGACTTCGGCCTGCAATAAAATCATCTCAAGCAGGGTGTCGAGATTTGTTTTCTGCTTGGCCGAAACCTCAACGAAGATCGTCTCACCGCCCCACTCTTCCGGCACCAGTTCAAATTCAGTTAATTCCTGTTTGACCCGCTCCGGATTTGCATCGGGCTTATCGATTTTGTTAACTGCAACGATAATCGGCACACCGGCCGCCTTGGAGTGATTGATCGCCTCCTTGGTCTGCGGCATAACACCATCATCGGCGGCAACCACCAGGATAACGATGTCGGTCACACCGGCCCCTCGAGCACGCATAGCGGTAAAAGCTTCGTGACCCGGGGTATCGAGGAAGGTGATCTTGCGGTCCGCCACCTCAACGTCGTAGGCACCGATGTGCTGGGTAATGCCCCCCGCTTCCCCTTCGGTGACATTCGCTTCACGGACGGCATCGAGAAGACTGGTTTTACCGTGATCAACGTGCCCCATGATGGTCACAACCGGGGGCCGAATCTCCAAATCGGCCAGGTTGTCTTCCTGTATGGTCAACGGTTCGACGGCAAGGATAGATTCCTCATCAAAAGCAACGTTTTCAACTTCGTAGTTGAATTCGGTGGCAAGAATCGCGGCTGAATCATAATCGAGCGGATGATTGATTGTCACCATCGAGCCTTGACGCATCAGCTCGGCGATCAACTCGTTGGCCTTGACCCCCATCCGCTTGGCCAGCTCACCAACAGTTATTGAATCACTGATCCGGATGATCCGCTTGATCGCTTTACTGATCGTAACCTCTGTCTGTTTGGCCTGCTTGTTCTGTTTGCCGCCACGTTTCTTTTTGCCACCACCCATTCGTCCGGGCTCAAAAACCTCTACGCGCCGCCCACGACGAGAGACACGCCCATCCTGTCCCGATGACTCGTGATCATTCCGCCGCCCTTTTTTGCGTTTTTTATTGCGCCCCTCTTTCTCCGGAACCGGCGCTTCCATCGGCGCTACGGGAGCCACTTCAACTTTTCTCCGACCACCGGCCGGAGCCGCTGCCGGTCGTGTCGGCCGACCGGGCCGGGCAGGCCGCTCACCATTGCGTCCCCGTGGGCGTTCCTGCTTGGCCGGTGTAACTTTTTTGGGCAATTCAACCCGACCAAGAATTTTTGCTCTGTCTGCCGTGACCTTTTGAATGACCGGCTTTTTCTTCGACGGCTGTTTTTCAACCGCAGTCGGTTCTTCACTGACCGTTTCAGTCGGAGCGGCAACCGCGGCCGGTTCTTCACTGACCGTTTCAACCGGAGCTGCAACCGCGGCCGGTTCTTCGCTGGCCGCTTCAGTCGGAGCTGCAACCGCGGTCGGTTCTTCACTGACCGTTTCAGCCGGAGCTGCAACCGGTTTCTCGACCGGCTTGCTGACAACGGTGCGGCGGCGCCGGATCAGGCCCGGTTTAATACGGGATTCCTCTATTTTTTCTTCAGGCGGCTGATTAAACACCTTGAATTTCTGCAGGTCTTCATCGCTGAGAGAACTGGCGTGGGATGCCACTTCAATTCCGGCATCAGTAAGCTTGGCCAGTAGCTCTTTATTCTCAAGCCCAAGATCTTTTGCCAGTTCATATACCCTTAACTTGCCCATCAATTCTCCCTTACCAGTTGCTTATATCTTTGCAATTCAATCAGTATTGCATCTGCCAGCGTCCCTGCCTTTACGGCAACGACACTCCGCTCACCTTTACCGAGAATCTGACCCAGCAGATCCTTGCTGAACAATTGACGGCAATGTACATGATGACGTGCAGACAAGACTTCAATCTTCTCAGCGATAGCCGTCGAAATATCACGTGCGATAACCACCAGCGATAAACCCGAACCCTGTCGTAGTGCAGCGATAACCGCATTGCTTCCAGAGAGCACTTGGCCTGATTTTCGTCCCATGCCGAGCAGATTAACTATTTTCTGTTCAACCGCCTGTGTCAGTGCTGCCGACAAGACAGCAAAATCGGCCTCACAGCAACGCCCCCGAAAGCTGCGTTGGAACTGTTTACGCTCCACGGCATCCTGCAGGCACTTGAGATCAAGACAGGTATAAGCACCACGTCCCGGCAAACGATGCCGGTAGTCAACCACAAGCTCCCCATCAGGAGCAACGACATATCGTATCAGTTGCTCTTGATTTCGGCTCTGCCGACAAGAGATGCAGGTCCGCTGAGGACCGTTAGCAGGTGTCACCGTTATTCCTCGGGCTGTTCTCCGCCATCATCGCTTACCCCGACGACAGTATCAGACTCATCAGCCGGTACCGCTTCAACGGCAGAAGCCTCCTCTTGTTGCTGCTCAGCCGGTGCCTCTGCAGCTTCAACCTCTGCAGCTTCCTCAGTGATTGTCTCTTCCTGCTCCTCTTCCTGGGCGCGCGACTCACTCTTGATGTCGATCTTCCAGCCGATCAACCGGGCCGCCAAGCGAACATTCTGACCTTTTTTACCGATGGCCAAAGAAAGCTGGTCGTCAGGGACGATGATTTCCATCGCTTCCGCTTCATCGTCAATATAAACCCGTGAAACCTCGGCCGGAGCCAGTGCGGCGCAGGCAAAGCGTGCCGGGTCTGGAGTCCAGGGGATAATGTCTATCCGTTCACCACGCAACTCGGTCACCACATTCTGAACCCGGGAGCCACGCATGCCGACACAGGCGCCGACTGGATCAACATCAACATCATGAGATTCAACGGCAATTTTAGCGCGACTGCCAGGCTCACGCACGGCATTTTTGATTTCCACAATACCTTCGGCGAGTTCCGGTACCTCAGATTTAAACAGGGAGATCAACAGCCCGGGGTGAGTTCGCGAAAGGATAATCTGCGGTCCCTTGGCGGACATCTTGACCTCTGAGATATAGGCCCGGACACGATCGGATTGACGATAATTTTCACGCGGCACCTGCTCACGATTCGGCAACAGCGCTTCGGCCCGGCCCAGATCGACGATCAGATCGCCACGTTCGTAACGGCGGACAATGCCGTTCACCACCTCACCGACGCGGCCCTTGAATTCGTTATAGACCCCTTCACGCTCAGCTTCCCGAACCTTCTGGATGATAACCTGCTTAGCGGTCTGTGCCGCAATTCGACTGAAACTGCCGGCCTCCATCATCATCCCGAGTGAATCCCCGATCTCAACACCGGAATCAATCTCACGCGCTTCTTCAATGTCAATCTCTTTATAGGAATCGACCACCTCATCAACAACGGTGACAAACTCGAAGACCTCCACCTCACCGATTTCTTCGTTGAAATGTGCCTCAAGATCACGGGTGTTGCGAAATTTTTTGTTGGCAGCTGAAAGGACTGCCGACTCAAGCGCCTCGACCAGAACGTTACGATCGATACCTTTGTCCTTTACCACCTGATCGATGATGTGATTAAGATTGCCCATCATCCTGCCATACCCCTTTTTGTGTGTAACAGCCGGCGGTTCCGGCTGGAAGATACTTAAGACTTCTACGTCAAGCTCGTTTAAAACTCATATTCAAGATGTGCGCCCTCTATCTGCTCCAGCGGAATCTGGATCTGCACGGCTTTTTTTTCTTTCAGTGTCAACAATACGTCATCACCGCTCAGACCATCCAATCGGCCAAGAAAGATTTTACGTTTCCGGCCACGCTCGTCAGGATCCAGAGCAGTAACTGTTTTGATCTTTGCCTGCTGACCCGCAAAACGCTCAAAATCCTGCGCTTTTTTGAGCGGTCGATCAAGTCCGGGGGACGATACCTCAAGGGTGTACGCCGTTCCAATCACATCCTCAACATCGAGAATGGCACTGATCTCGCGACTGACGGCGGCACAGTCGTCAAGGTTGATGCCACCGTCTTTATCGAGAAAGAAACGCAGCACCCAGCCGCGACTTTCACGCTGATACACCAAGTCAACCAACTCCAGCCCCAGATCGTCCAGAATCGGCTGAACCAGTTCTTCAACCCGTTCGGATAACTGTGCCACGTACAACCTCTCGATAACAAAAAAAGCGAGCCGGGGCTCACTTCCAAGGTGTTACAGCAGAAAACTCGTTGTAAGTAACATTTCATTTACCGAAAGGCAAGTAAATAATTAAATATTACGCCCGCGAAACAGTGTCGGTGGTTTTTTATCCTGCTGCATTTTACGTAACAGCTGTTCAGGAAAATCCGGCCTTTCCAGATAAGCTCTCGAGGTTGTCAGAAACGCATCTATTAACGCATTCCGCACCGTATCGAGATCGGCGGAGGGAACTCCCATCTTTTCGAGAGTCCGCTCAAAACAACCGGTTTCGGACAAATCGACGGATATTTCCAGATCTTGTGGTAAGGCAATAGACACCTTGATACAGACGCGATGAAAATCACCGAAATAACGATTTGACTGATCATAAAAATGAATAACCAGGCCGTTTTCCAGAGTAATGGTTGGCAACTCTTCAGGCATCACTGTCCTCCCTGTTTTCCGTGACCTGCACCTGCTCGGCGAGCAGATCGATCTGGCTGAACAGACCGCGCATAATCCGGACCTCACGGTCATTCAGTCCGGCGCGGCCGAGAATCCGGCGGAATGCACGCAGTATATGCTCCGGATTCTGCGGATTAAGAAAGCCGACCTGGACCAGAGACTGCTGCATATGCTGAAACAACTGTTCCAAGTTTTCATTGGAGGCCAACTGCTTACGCCCATGGGTCACCCCGGACAATTCTCCCTTGGTCTTGTTGATCTCATACAGGCACAAGGCAACCGCCTGAGCAAGATTCATCGAAGGCAATTTATCGCTGGTCGGGATGGTCACAAACCGCTGGCAGAGATCAAGCTCAGCGGTGTGCAGTCCCTTGTCCTCACGCCCGAAGACCAGCGCGACTCGGGCATCAGTCGTCACCGGCAGCAGCAGTTTCGCCGCCGCATCGGGATGCAGCATATCCTCTCGATAACGGCCGAAACGCCGTGTCGTACCGAAACTTAAAGCGCAATCGGCCAGCGCATCGGCCAGGCAGGAATAAATTCTGGCACTTTCCAGGACGGTGGTCGCCTTGACCGCCATCTGGCGCGCCTCGTGAATCAGATGATCAGCCTGCGGATTAACCAGACGCAGGTCGAGCAGCCCGAAATTCAGCATCGCCCGGCAAACCGAGCCGATATTACGGGGACCCTGCGGCTCAACCAGGACCACGGTGATATTTTCCGTATTCAACTATGAACTCCTCAACGGCCCAAGTCTCCCAGGGCAAACTGAATAATCGCCGCCGCAACAATCGCGGCCGTCTCGGTCCGCAGAATCCGCGGGCCCAGGCCGACCGGCAAAATCCCCAGGCTGCGTGCTTGTTCGATCTCTGCGGGGGTAAAACCCCCTTCCGGACCGATCATCAACGCGATCCGCCGACCATTAAATCCCCGCAAAGCTTCCGCCAACGGCCGGCAACCTGCTCCTTCGTAGCAGAGCAGAGACAACTCGGCAGCGGCACACTGCGCGAGCGCCTGTTGCCAGGAGATGTCCGCCGACAACTCGGGAATTTCGGCCCGGCGGGATTGCCGTGCCGCCCGTAAAAGAATGTCCGGCCAACGGTGCGATTTTTTCTGTCGGGAGTCGCGTTCAGGTAATGTGCTGGAACGCGCCGAACAGTAAGGGACGATGCGGGCAACCCCGATCTCGGTGGCCTTTTGCAGCACCAGCTCAAAACGCTCTTTCGCCGGCAGGGCCTGCAATAGTTCAATTCTGAGCTGACTTTCCATAGCGGTCACCGCGGAGAAAGGCCGCAGCGTGACCGATGTCTCGTCTTTGGCGATGATCCGGGCCC
>JAADGW010000157.1:10099-24253 GCA_013152145.1 Deltaproteobacteria bacterium | reverse complement strand
TGGCGGATCTCCAGGCCCAATTGTTTCTGCACGAACCGTTTGCAGGCACGTTTACCATTGAGGTTTTCGGCATTATAGGGGGTCGGCAGAGCGGGATCGAGGGCGGGGTCCCAGAAGCGGCGGTCGAGTCCGTTAATGATCCCGTGCAGATCTTCCGTCCGGTTATGCAGGATCCCCTCAAAGCCATGTCCCTGTTCCGGGGTCTGAATCTCCTGACAATAGGTCGGTGACACGGTGTTGATAACATCTGCGTAGTTGATGCCACCTTTTAAAACCGACAGGTCACCGAAATATTCCATCCCTTTGGGGGTGGCGACCGATTCCGGCAGGTTGAGTTGCCGCAGAAGTTCCGGGGGGAATAACCCCCGGTAGCCGAGATTATGGATGGTCAGCAGGGTGGCGATACTGCTGAAAAACGGATTGTGCCGGTATTCTGTCCGTAGCAGGATCGGGATAAAGCCGGTTTGCCAATCCTGTAAATGGATGACATCCGGCCTGAAATCGAGACGCTTGATCATCTCGAGGACCGCACGACAGAAAAAACCGAACCGCAGGCCGTTGTCCGGATAATCCCCGTCAGCCGTACCGTAAAGCTGCTCGCGATCAAAAAATTCCGGGCAATCGATAAACCAGTAGGGGACACCGTCGCTGCTGGTCTGCTTCAGGCTGCCACGGTAGTTTTTCCCTTCGAGGTTGATTTCGACGCTTTTGCGGCCCTTTTTCAGGCTGGGGCCGCTACGTTCGGCGGAGCGGTAACAGGGCATGATAACGCGCACGTCATGGCCGAGTTGTCGCAGGGCTCGTGGCAGTGAACCGGCAACATCGGCCAGTCCGCCGGTTTTGGCAAACGGTGTCGCCTCCGGTGTGACAAACAGTATTTTCATTCTAGAGTCGCCTCCTGTGGCAGCAGGGAGAACCGGAGTTTTTTCCGGGGTACTGTCGAGGCGATGCAAAAAAATATCCACTTGATAGCCGGTCTTTGCGGCCAGTTGGCGCAGTCGGCTGATATTAATTAATATGGAAACGGATATCTTGCTTAACTGCTTGGAATTGTAGAGATCAGAATTATGAGAATCAAAGATTAAAAAGGCAAAAACCGCCTCCAGCAACCGGTCGAAGGCCTCCTGGTTGAAGTAGTCACATTCATTATAATAATTACATTTGAGGAGTTTTCGCCACTCCCGCCGGTTAAATGACCGATCAAGCCATTGATAAAGGGATTCTTGCGCAGAGAAAATTTTAATCGGGGATAATTCTATGAATTGTTTAATGAGGTTTTGGCTCAGTTGCCTTGTGGCGGAAACGTTTGCCCGGAGTAACAATGAGAGCATATTTTCGGCTGAGTAGGATTGCAGTGCCGGGGCGTCAAATTCGGCGGTCAGCGCATTGCAAAGCTGGGCAATCTTTCTTTTTGCGTTCCCCGGCTTCGGGATTGCCAGTAATTCCCGGGTCTGTTGCAGGACCGTCTCGACCAGCAGGGGTTCGGTATACAGGTTCGGTCGGCCGCTGTTCCCGTGACGCTGCCAGAGTTGTTGCCAGCGACCATCAGCATCTTCAACCTGGTGAAAGTCAGCCATGACTCTGGAGTCGTAGGGTTCCAGGGTGAAATGACCGCCATGCTGCAACTCTTTGCCGGGTAGCAGATAGTGCTGTTGATGGCTGAGGTCTGCGCTAATCAGAAAGTCAGAATTAACCTCCAGATTTAAAGCCTGGGCAATTGTTGCCGATTTATTGTCCGATCGTGATACGGCTGAACCAATTCGACCGCTGATCCGGTACGGAGAGTTGTTGCACAGAATCAGGACACTTCGCGGACCCAGGCGGTTGCTGTAAACGTAGACATTTTCTTCGACGCCGGAGGTGGAGACAAAGTCATAAAGCTGAAAATCTTCTGCACCGCTGAATAACGCCCGACGCCGCAAGAGCGGAAAAATCTGCCGGCGATGCCGTTCAACCAGTTGCTGATCGACCTCTTCCTGCCAGCGGGGTCAGATATTCCATGCCGTATTTTTCGTGATAGCCTTCGATCTGGCCGTGGCCGAACATCGGCAGGCCGGGCATGGTGGCCAGCATGGTGGCAACACAGAAATATTTATCCTCCCGGCCGAACTGCTCAATCGCCGGTTTTTCATCCGGGTTGCTCATGAAATTGACAAAGCGCTGCAGGATGGCCGGATCAAAGGCAAGGATATTTTTCAGGGTCTGGCGGTATTTTTCGTTCTCTTCCCGCTTGAGCATGTTCATAAAAGCGCTGTTGTAGACCCGGTGCATGCCCAGGGTTCTGACAAAATAGCCCTCCATCAGCCAGAATGCTTCGGCAATCAACAGGGTGTCCGGAGCCTCGGCACGGATCCGATCGACCAGTTCGCGCCAGAATTCTACCGGGAACAGGCGATGGAATTCTTCATTTGACATGGCATGATCGCTGCGCGACGGGACCCCTTCTCCACCGCCGGGCAACGGATACCAGAGCCGTTGGAAATGTCGTTTAGCCAGGGTCATGGCGGCATCAAAGCGGATCACCCGGAACTGCTTCGCGACCCGGATGATCAGGCGGATCATCCCTTCTCGAACCTCGGGCAGCAGATAATTCAGCTGCGCCGTATCGTTCCACGGCAGATGGGTGCCGTCATTACCATGGTACAGGTAGCGGACTTTTCCGCTGTGGCGATGCTGATAACGACAGACAACAGCCGCTTCGCTGTGATCGTAGTAACCATCTTCGATCTGGATGGCGTAGTCGGGACTTTCACTCAGATCGGGACCGGTGAAACGGTAACCGGGATAGGGTGAATGGGGGAGCTGGATGTACCAGTCCGGGTGCTCTTGCAGCCAGGCCGATTCGATGCCGGTATGGTTGGTCACCACATCACAGGCCAGATCGATGCTGCGTTGCCGACAGCGGTGGCGGAGGTTTTCGAGGGCCGCATCCCCTCCCAGATCATCGGCGATCCGGTAATCGTCAATCGCGTAGGCGGAGGCGGCAACTTGAATCTGACCGCAGAGGTTCTTGATTTTTAACGAGGCCTTGGAGCGTTGCCAGATGCCGATCAGCCAGAGGCTGCTGAAGCCGCTGTCGGCCAGGTCATCAAGCTCCTCATCGGGAATCTGATCCAGACGCTGGATGTGACGCCGATATTTGTCTGAGAGCTGTTGCAACCAGACATAGGTTGATTTGGCCAGCAGCACGGTTCTCGGCATCCAGTCGAGGTCGGCGGTGAAGTTGGCGTACTCCCGGTCGGCATAGCTGGCCGGATCCAGCGCGACGGTCTCCGGCTCTCCGGGAAAGCCGGGACGGAACCCTTCCCGCTCTGCAAGGGCAACGGCCCCGGCAATCCGGGCCCGTAACTCTTCCGGCAGAATCGCTGTCCAGAGCTGTTGCAGGAGCAGCAGCTGCTCACGAAGTGTTGCGGCTTGCTGCAGCGGCTCGGTCAGTCGCGCCAGCAATGAGCCCGGCAGCTGCCCGAAACCATCATCGACCTGCGGTAGTGCCTGATCGATCAGGCGCAGCTGGTTACGATAATCACTGTGCCGGTTGAGCTGCTGTTCTTCCGTCAGGAACAGGCTGGCCGCATTCCTGAGAGCCGGGTTCTGACCCTGGGCATGGAGCAGAAAGAGCTCAAGAACCAGTTCATTCAGTTCTTCCCGCTCATCTGTGGTGTCGAGAAAATCCTCGATAGTCGTTTGTTCAAGGGCGATCGGCAGGGCCGGGAAGAGTTGCAGGAAGTTTCGCAGGACTTTTTCCAACCCGGGCAGGCCGGTCGTGCGGTCGTCGGCGGTTAACTCTCTCCGGGACATACGGCAGTTGCGCCGGCGGAAGAAATAGCGGCCGATCTGCAGTAACACCTCGTTGAGCGTCGCGAGCAGTTCCAGTTCTGCGGCCTCTCCTCTGCCGAACTTCTCAGGTCGTCGGCGATCAGTTGTCGCAGGTAGGTGCGGCCCGGCGGTGGGGTCCGGCGAAACTGGGCGGACAGGTTCAGCCGGTTCCAGAGGCGGTAGCCACAATGAAAGCCGAGCGGAAAATGTTTTTTGCGGAATGATTCAGTCATGTTGTCTCAATAGATAACCGAGAGATCGGCGTTGCGCAGAAATGCCGCCGCTTCTTCCGGAGGTGTCGGGTTCATTTGAAAGCCGGACCCCCATTCAAAGCCTGCCACGTTGGTTAACTTGGGGGCGATCTCGATATGCCAGTGAAAGTCTGAGGGAAGGGATGCCCAGTAATCCGGCCGTCCCCAGCGCAGGTGCATCGGCGGTGCGCTGTGCAGAATAAAGGAATAGGGTGGATCGCGCAATATCGAACGCAGCCGGCGCAAGGTGTCGCGCAGGGTGTCGGCCAGCAGCAGCAGTTGCTGATCGGTCTGCAGGGTGTAATCGTGGCTGTGCCCAAGGGGGGCAATCATCAGCTCAAAGGGATGTCTGGAGGCAAAGGGGGTGAAGACAAGGAAATTTCCGTCATCCCGGACGATCCGCTCTTTGGTGTTTCTTTCCTGGCGCAGCAGGTCGCAGACGAGACAACGTTCTTTGCGCTGGAAATGCTCCCGACAGGTCGCCAGCTCTGTTGCGACCAGCGGCGGGATCAGCGGTACCGCAATCAACTGTGAATGGGAGTGGGGGACGTTGGCAGAGGCCTCAATGCCGAAATTCTTGAAAATAAAGATGTAGCGGAAACGGCTGTCCCGGCGCAGATCGAGCATGCGGGTCCGGAACGCCTTTAAAACCTCAAAGATCTCTTCATGACTTAAATCGGTTAAACTGCGATCATGTTCCGGGTGCTCAATGATGACCTCATGGGCACCGATTCCGTTCATCCGGTCGTAGAGCCCTTCCGCCTGGTTTTCCAGCTCGCCTTCGATCCGCAGTGCGGGAAATTTATTCGGGATAACCCTGACCTGCCAGCCGGGTTGGTTCGGTTGACTGCCGTTCGGTCGATAGGCGTAGATTTCCGGCGGTGTTTTATCTTCGTTGCCATTGCAGAACGGACATGCGGTCATTGTCACCCGGGCACGCTGTTGCAAAAAATCCTGCGGTCGTCGACCGCGGCCCTTGGTAATGATGACCCAGTTGTTTTTCAATGGGTCCCAGCGTAATTCGGACACGTTGCCAATCCTTTCCCTCGTTGTAATCTATTCATCGGCGTGATGGCTGACCTCGAGGTGCCCACTCCAAGGGCCGCATGAACCCATCCATGGGGCTTGACTGTCGCCATCCAGGCGACAGACACCCTTGTAAGTGGGCACCCCGAGGTCAGCCTGCTGAATGGTTACCCCTCGTTTATACTGACCAGTTATCTTCATCCAGCGCACAACCCCGGTAACAGAACCCGGCGCTGCCCTCCGTCGGCCAGCGGCCGTTTTCCCGACCCCCCTGGAAGGCGTGGCAGCTCAGACTGAGCGATTCCCCGGGTTGTAATTGCAGCGCCTCCAGCGGGATGGCCATCTCCAGAATCTGTTGACAGGCGGCGGTTCCGGTTGCCAGCTGTTGACCGTCAGCCAGCAGGACCAGCGATTGGTCGCTCAGGTTGAAGGACAGGTGAAAGAGCCGGCGACCGGCAATGCGCAGTTCAAAACGGCCATTTTTACCACAGAGCTGCTGCAGCAAGTCGGCCTGATCAAGGCGAAAATAGAGCTGCTGCTGATCGTAGCCGTAGAGCAGCTCCTGCAGGCTTTCGCGGCTGGCGTACATGGCGCCGCCGGCGGCCAGATCGATCCGGCCGGCGGCCAGCCATTCAAAATAATCGCTGACCCGACCGTCCAGCTGCGGGGTGAAGCAGGCGCTCGGTTCCACCCCTTCGATCGTTGTTGCCGGTGGCTTGATCCACTGCTGCAGGCGGGCGGGAACCGGCAGCCCTTTTAGATGGTAGAGCGCTTCCAGATGCAGGCGGAACAGGCGGTCAAAAATATCCGCCTGGGCGGTGACGTGTTCATCCCCGAACCACCAGAACCAGTCACTCCCTTCAGCCCGCAGCAGTTCGCGGACCAGTTCCGGCAACGGTTGATCCGGGTGTTGCAAGGCCTGCTCAATCTCGCTGCCGATAATTTCCGCGCGGGTTTGCTGCAGCAGCTCCCAAGCCAGGTTTTCCTCCGGGTGGCCGATCCAGGTGGTGAAGTCGGACCTGATCCACGAGCCTGCTGCCAGTTTGTGCAGCGGATGCGGTTCACTCGCGGCAATGGCGGTGTTGATCGTTGTCATCTCCAGCCGTGGATCACGCTGCAGGGTCTGGTAAAAATCACGCAGGAAAGGATAGCCGTTGTCGACATAGCGTTCCCAGCAATTTTCGCCATCAAGGATGATTGCAACCGTGCCGCCCGGGTTTTCAAGCGCGATCCGGTGTAAGCGGGTCTGCAGGTCTTTGACCGCCTCCGTCGTCTCCCAGCCGGCATAGAGAAAGCCGATCCGGTCAGACAGCTCGCGGTCGCGAAACAGGATGGGCAGCTGATTGTACTGGTAGATCCGGTAAAGCCGGCGACGATCCGCAAGCCCGCCTTTGAGGCTGCGGGCGAGGATATCCTCATCGGTCGCCGCCCAGAGGGCACCTTCTTCCCGTAACAGGTCGGCTGCTGCTTCACAGACAGCGCCCTCCGCGGGCCACATGCCGCGGGGACGTCTGCCGAGGATCCGGTTGGCGGTCTGCAAGCCCTCGCGGACCTGCAGTCGAGCATCCTCGGGATGGCGAAAATCGACGCCCGGCAGGGGCAGGTCGGGGGTCGGTTCCTGAGCCTGATGCAGGTCGCAGAGCAGCGGCAGAATCGGGTGGGCGTAGGGGGTGACCGATATCTCTATCTGTTGTGCGTCTTCCAGTTGGCGATGCCGATCGATGACCCGTCCGACCTCGGCATGACAGCAGTCGAGAAGCTGCTGTTTCTGCTCCTCGCTGAAGTTATCGCCCTGTTGCAGCAGGGCGGCGACCACGGACGATTTACGCCGCAGGTGAGAGCCGGTCCAGGCGAGCAGAAAGCAGACCTGCAGGTCGCGCAGGTCCTGATCATCAAACCGGCTTGCGTCGGGGGACGAACCGCTGCCACGCAGCTGGTAGAGCTGGTGATAGCGCCGGTTGGGCAAAATCTGCGTTTCTTCGTTGACAGAGAAAAACTGTTCGACGAGAAATTGCCGCTCATTTTCGCCCAGCAGAGCCGGATCTTGTGCGGCCAGCTCCAACCAGCGATCCCGGTCGCTGCCGTTGGTGTAGCGCTCCAGCTGCTCAAGTAAGGAGGGAACCAGGTTGACCGTAACCCGTGCATCGGTCTCGGCGATGGTTTCGAGCATCTCACCATAGTCTTTGACCTGCAGCCAGGTCCAGGGGAGCAGGGTCTGGCCGCTGACCGGATCCCGATAGTCGGGTTGGTGCATGTGCCAGAGAATGCAGACCTTCAGTGATTTTGTCATGCTGGGTTTTGCAGCAGTACCAGCCATTGCTCTACTTTCTCGCGATATTCCTGCAGCAGCTCTTCGACCCTTTTTTCTTTGCTGGCTTCAGCCAGGATATGCACCAGCGGACGATAGGGGTCGGGCACAACCAGGACCCAGTCATCACCGAAGTGAACCTTGACGCCATCGACAAAGGTTGTCTGCAAGTCGGTTGTTGCTTCGTTCATCAGGCGCATGATACCGCCCTTGTATTCCCAGCTGCAAGGCAGCTGGAGCTTGCGGTAGGGGCGTTGCGGAACCTGCTTGCGGAGTCCGACCAGGGTCTCGTCGGCGCGGGCCAGCAGTTCCAGGGTTTTGGCGATCGCAAACAGAGCGTCAAAATGGGGCTGGAAGGCGGTGTAGGCGATCCGCCCCTCCATGTCGCCGACCAGATGGACATCTTTGTCCGTCGCGGCGACCCCGAGGGAGCGGCCGTCTCCTTTGCAGCGGATGATCTGCAGGCGTTTTTCCCGGGTAATTTCCTCAATCGTGTGTGGTGCCGAGATCGGGACCACAAGAGTGCCTTTGTGGTGGGTCTTTGTCACCAGCGCCGTGAGCAGGGTCAGGGTTTCAATTTCAGAAAGGATGGTGCTGTCGCTGTCGATATAGATCGCCCGCTCCCCGGAAGCGCCCAGCCAGAAACCGGCGGTGGCCTCAAGGGCGGTGACAATCCGACCCATCTTCTCCAGCGGGTCGGGCTGGTCTTCCAGAATTGACGGCATGCGATTTTCATCAATATGAGAGTTGAGTTCGATGACTTCGCAACCGAGCTCGTTCAGCAGGGACGGCAGCAGGTCGGCCGCCGGGGAATGGTTGAGGTCGATGACGATCCGTGGCTTGGCTTTGGCGATGATATCGCGGTCGAGGGCGCGCAGAAAACCGTCTCGATAGTAGTCATAGATATTCGGCAGTTCGGTGATGGTTCCCGGTTCGCTGTAGTGGACACGGCGGAAATTTTCCTTGTAATAGATCCGTTCTATCGACTTGGCCGCCGCGGAGGAGAGTTCACATCCCTGCTCATCAAAGAAGACGATCTCGGTCGCCGCCGAGTCGCGGGGGGACTGACGGAAATGGACTCCGCCGACTTCACCGAAGGTGATCAGTTTATAGCGCAGCACCGGCAGCGGCAGCCGCTTGACATCACGGACGTTGATGCCGGCCGACAGCAGTCCGCCGACAAAGGCCCGTTTAAGCATCCGCGAGGAACGGATCGAATCCCGGCCGGTCAGGACAAAAGAGTCCTTCGGCAGGCTCGAGCCGTAGGCGGCCCCGAGTTTGGCAGCAAATTCGGGGGTCAGCTCGATGTTTGTCAGTCCTTTGACCAGCGCGCCCTCGAAGAGGCTTTTACGCCAGGTTTCACCCCAGATCATATTGTTGGTGACGATTGAGCTGCCCTCAATGATTTTGCTCGGCCAGATTTTGACGTCCGGATTGATGGTTGCTTCGGCACCGATCTTTGAATTGTCACCGACCACAACTCCGGCTTTTATCGTTGCGTCAATACCGACCCGGACATTCTGCCCCAGCACCGCACCCCTGATATGGGCGTTGGTCCTAATATAAACGTTGTCCCAGAGAACGGTATCCTCCAGTTCGACGCCGTCTTCGATAACGCAGTTGCGACCGATGATGCAGTTTTTCAGCTTCGGCGTTCCGACCAGTCGCGTGTTGTCTCCCAGAACCACCATCCCCTGAATATTTTCCAGGGCGTCCGGATTGATTCTCGCTTCGGCACCGAGGAACAGTCCCTCACAATCGTTGGACGGTATTTCCTCGATGTGGACTGTGACCTTCCCGGCGAGAATCTCTTTGCAGGTATCGAGATAGGCATCGGTGTTGCCGATATCCTGCCAATAACCTTTCAGGGTGCAGCCGAAAAGACGATCCTGTCGCTCGAGCATCTGGGGGAAAACATCCTTCGACCAATCACGATTTTCCCCTTCCGGGATCAACTCGAGCACTTCCGGTTCCAGGATGTAGATGCCGGTGTTGATGGTGTCGGAGAACACTTCGCCCCAGTCCGGTTTTTCCAGAAATTTGGTGATTTCACCGTTTTGATTGGTGATAACAACGCCGAACTGCAGCGGGTCGGCGACCGGTGTCAGGGTCAGGGTTGCCCGGGCTTGTTTCTCTTCATGGAATTTTATGGCGGCGGTCAGGTCGAAATCGGTTAACAGGTCGCCGCTGATGATCATAAAGCGCTCGTTCAGGTGGCGGGCCGCGGCCTTGACCGCACCGGCGGTGCCGAGATCCTCGAGCGGTGTGACATAGGTGATGTTGATGCCGTATTCACTGCCGTCGCCGAAAAATTTTTTGATCGTCTCCGGCTGAAAATAGAGCAGCATGACCAATTCGGTACGTGCTTTTTCAGCAGGTCGACGATGTGCAGCATGATCGGCCGGTTGCACAGCGGAACCATCGGCTTGGGCAGGTTGATTGAGAGGGGGTGCAGACGGGTGCCGAAGCCACCGGCCATAATAACTGCTTTCATTTGAACTCCTGGGTCGGGTAGGGGATCGGTTTGCTTAACAACGGTTTTCGTTTTGTCCGGTCATCTTCGAGCAGAGAGGCGGAGTGAGCCGACTGCTGCTAACGGTTTTTCAGCAGGCGAGCTATTTCCGCTTTCAGCTCATCCAGGTTCGAACTTTTTACGATATAGGCATCTGCCAGCCAGGATGAAAAATCATCCTTATAACAATTATAGGCGCTGCAGAGGATGACGGGGAGATCATTGTGCTCCTTGACGATCTTCTGCAGCATATCAAGGCCGCTTTCCTGCCTGATCTGAATATCGAGCACGACCAGGTCAATCTGCTCATTCTGCAATGCTTTTGCCGCATCATCGCAGTTCTCGGCGGTAACGACATCATAGCCTTCATCTGCCAACTCTGCTGAGTAAAGCAGGCGCAAACCCGGCTCGTCATCCACAATCAGAATTTTTGCCACAAGAGGCCCCCTTTCACGTGTAAACAGATAACATAATTAAGTGGAATTATAGCAGCAAAGACCGATAAGGCAATGCAATCATCACGCAAAAGAGGCTTGCTCTGCTGAGCGCAAACTGGCATCATCGCCGGCATGCGCAGGAAAGCTTTTCGACTCTATTCGACCTACCTGAAACAACGCTTCAACGGCCGCGTCCACAAGATTTCCATTGATGCCGGTTTCGGTTGTCCCAACCGCCGGGGCGGGCGGGATGCACACGGCTGCCTGTTCTGTGAACCGGGCGGTTCCGGGTCGGTCGGTATTGAACGGGATGCCGCGATTCCATTACAACTGGAACGGGCCAAAGAACTGATGCGGCGAAAGTACCGGGCCAAGTATTTCATTGCCTACTTTCAACCATTTTCCAATACCTTCGCCCCGGTCGATGTGTTGCGCAACTGCTATGATCAGGC
Source organism: Deltaproteobacteria bacterium (assembly GCA_013152145.1). Classification (GTDB taxonomy): domain Bacteria; phylum Desulfobacterota; class Desulfuromonadia; order Desulfuromonadales; family Geopsychrobacteraceae; genus Malonomonas. The sequence goes on along the minus strand of JAADGW010000157.1, from coordinate 13,451 downwards.
GCTCGACGTCGATGCGGTGGTCGGTCTGGCGATCGGGACCCGGCCCGACTGTCTGCCGCCGGAAACCCTCGACCTGCTGGCTGAATATGACCGGCGCACCTATCTCTGGCTGGAGCTCGGGCTGCAGTCGATCCATGACCGTACGCTCAACTATTTACAGCGCGGCCACGATTATCAATGTTTTCTCGACGCCTATCAGCAGGCCAAGGCGCGCGGCTTGCGGGTTTGTGTCCACTTGATCCTCGGGTTGCCGGGGGAGTCGCGCGAGGAGATGCTGGCGACCGCCGAAGAGATGGCCGGTCGACGGCGTAAAGTTGCACCTGTTGCATGTGCTTGACGGGACGCCGCTCGGTGAACTGTACAAGCAGGGGCAGGTGCCGATGTTTGAGCTGCAGGAATATGTCGAGCTGGCGGTCGATGTTATCGAACGCTTACCGCCGGACACGCTGATCCAGCGATTGACCGGGGATGGGCCGCGACATATCCTGCTGGCCCCGCTCTGGTCGATGAACAAATGGGAAGTGTTGAACGCGATTGATGCTGAGCTGGTGCGGCGCGGTTCGATGCAGGGGGATAAGTATACCGGTTAGACGGTTGTGGTCGCAGGGGAGATTGCCCGTACGCCTCACCGGGGGAGGATGCACTGCGGACGGCGGCAGGTTTCAGCGTGAATCTGAGCTGCTGATAATCGCTTGCGGGGTCCCCTGATGCGGGGTTGCACCACCCCAGGAGATTAACAGCAAAGAGGCCCAAGCCAAGCTTATGAAGAGAACGACGATCCTGAACATGCCGCGTAATCTAGCAGACCGAATCAGTAGAATCAACAGGAGATTTGTCCTTTGCAGAGGTTCTGTCGTCTGGCGCTTGTTGTTATTTCCCACGGCGTGTTATGGTCCCTCCACTGTGCCCCCATCAGGCCGGATTTTCGACCTGCAGGTTTCTATGATGATCAAAGCGCGACCCCTGTGAGCAGCTATTTTCATGTTTGATCTGAACAGTCTCAATCCACAGCAGCGTGCTGCTGTGTCCCATACCGAAGGACCGCTGCTGCTGCTGGCCGGTGCCGGCTCCGGGAAAACGCGGGTTATCACCTGCCGGATCGTCTACCTGCTGCAGCAGCGCGGTGTGTCACCCCGGCAGCTTCTGGCGGTCACCTTTACCAACAAAGCCGCCCGTGAGATGCGTGAGCGGGTTGAGGAGATGGTCGGCGGCAAGGCCGTCCGAGGGATGGTGATCGCGACCTTCCATTCGCTCTGTGTCCGGATTCTCAAGGCCAATATCGAGCGGCTCGGTTACAAGAAAAACTTTTCCATCTATGCGGCATCCGATCAACAGCAGTTGGTGCGTCGCCTGTTACGGGATGAAATCGCCGATGCGACCGGCAAGGATGCCGAGCAGATTCTCTGGCAGATCTCCGCGGCCAAGAACCGGCTGGTCACTCCGGGGGAATTCCAGTCGAGCAGCCGGGATCCGGTTTCCTGTATGACGGCGTTGATTTATCCGCGCTATCAGAAAGAACTCAAGGCTTACAATGCCGTCGATTTTGACGATCTGCTGGTTCTGACCGTCAAACTGCTGGAGAAAAACCCCGACCTGCTGGAACATTACCAGCAACTCTTCCGTTATCAGATGGTCGATGAGTATCAGGATACCAACCCGGTGCAATACCGCTTGCTCAAACTTCTGGCGGGCGGGCATGGTAACCTCTGTGTGGTCGGTGACGATGATCAATCGATTTACGGCTTCCGCGGCGCCGATGTGGAAACCATCCTCAACTTTGAGCGGGATTTCCCCGGTACCCGTTTGATCAAACTGGAACAGAACTACCGTTCGACCGGTAATATCCTGGCGGCCGCCAACGCGGTGATCAAAAACAACCGCAAACGTAAGGAAAAAGCGCTCTGGACCGCTGATGGTGCCGGCAACCTGATCGATTACCTGATCTGTGCCGATGACGAGGATGAGGCCTGCCGGGTTATCGAACGGATTCATGCCGAGCGGGGGCGACATCAGCTTGAATACGCTGATTTTGCCATCCTTTACCGCACCAACAGCCAGTCGCGTTCCTTTGAAGAGCAGCTGCGTTACGAGAATATCCCCTACGTATTGATCGGCGGCCAGCAGTTTTTCGAGCGCAAGGAAGTCAAGGATATCATCGCCTACCTCAAGGTGCTGCTCAACCCCTTCGATGAGGTCAACCTGCTGCGGATTCTCAACTATCCCAAGCGGAATATCGGTGCCGGCAGTGCGGACAAGTTGATCCGTTACTCGGCGGAAGCCGAGGAGCCGCTCTGGACGATCCTCCAGCAGTCGGAGCGGGTCGCAGACCTGAAACCGCGCACTCACGAGGCGATCGCCCAGTTTGTCGCCCTGTTGGAGTGTTATCGGCAGCGCTTTCAGCAGCCGCGAGAGATGCTGGAGACCTTGCGCGAAATGTTGGAGGAATTGAAACTGGCGGAAGAGATCTATCGTCAGGAGAACGATCCACAGAAAGCCCGGCGGCGGATCGAGAATCAGGCCGAGGTTCTCAACGCCATGGCGTCTTACCTGGAACGTGACCCGGAACCGTCGCTGGCCGGATTTCTCGATAAGGTTTCCCTGCTCGATGATGACGGTCCGAAACAGAACGACAAGGAAAAAAAGCTGGCGCAGAATGCCGTGACCCTGATGAGTCTGCACTCGAGCAAGGGGCTGGAGTTTCCGGTGGTTTTTCTGGTCGGGATGGAGGAGGGCGTTCTGCCGCACAAAAAGTCGATCTACGAAACCTTCGATATCGACGAGGAGCGACGTCTCTGCTACGTCGGGATCACTCGTGCGCAGCGGCAGCTGGTGTTACTCGGGGCGCAGCAGCGTCGCAAATACGGCCAGCTGGAACAACGTGAGCCGAGCCGCTTTCTGGTTGAGATTCCGCAGGAATTATTGACCCGCAGCGCCGGTGACAAACCGCCGGTCGGGACTCCGGCAGAACAGGAACAGAGCGCCAGTAATTTTTTCAGCGGTATCAGTCAGTTATTTGGTGATTGAGGGCCGAGACCCGGCTGCTGTCACCCCGGTAAATCAATTTCAAAAAAGGAGAAAAAGACCCATGTCGATTCACATCAGTTTTCCAGGCGGTGTCGCCGTGGCCGCGCAGGTTGACGGGTTTGAGATCCTGACCGATCAACCGGTCGAGAGCGGTGGCCAGGGGAGCGCCCCGTCGCCCTACGATCTGTTTCTCGCCTCGATTGGGACCTGCGCCGGGTTTTACGCCTTGCGGTTTTGTCAGCAACGCAACCTGCCCACCGAAGGGCTGGGGCTGACCGTGGCGATTGAAAGGGATCCGGAAAGTCGAAAACTGACCAAGGTTAAGCTG
>JAADGW010000157.1:0-10018 GCA_013152145.1 Deltaproteobacteria bacterium | reverse complement strand
CCACCCGAATTCGAAATGACGGTGGGTTGAGAAATCATCTTGCTCTGCGGGGACAGTGGTTCAAATCGGTCCCTGCAGAACCCGTTTTAACCAGAAAAAAAGACTGAAATCTTGAGTCGTTAGCCACTAAGACTCCAAGGTCATCAAGAGAGTCAAAGTCCTTGGCGGTAGGTTTCTTGGTGCTCTTGGTGCCTTGGTGGCAATCAGCCTTTGTTTGGGTTATAGGTAACTATTCAGCGGCGCGATGGATGGCCTCGCGCTGCCCACTCCAAGGGTCGCATGAACCCATCCCTGGGGCTTGACTGTCGCCATCCAGGCGACAGACACCCTTGGAGTGGGCATCCCGAGGCCATCCTGCTGAATAGTTACGGTTATAGAACCATTTTCACCGGTTTTTCAGATATTTTTCCGCTTGATCGATCAGGTAACGGGCAATGCTGCGCCGCGGTGGCAGGATCGGCAACCGATCAAGTGCATACCAGTCGGCCTCGGCGAGTTCGTCCTCTTGTAATTTGAGTTCACCGGCAACGTAATCGGCGACGAAGCCGGTCATCAACTGGCTCGGGAAGGGCCAGCTCTGGCTACCGATATAGCGGAGATTGTCGACCTGAATGCCGGTCTCTTCGGCAATTTCCCTGACCATCGCCCCCTCCAGAGATTCCCCGAATTCGACAAATCCGGCCACCAGCCCGAAGCGACCGTCAGCCCATTCCGGTTTGCGGACCAACAGAATTTCATGGCCTTTGACCACCAGCCCGATCACGCAAGGGTGGATACGGGGGAAATGATGGTTGCCGCAGGCTTTGCACTCTTTGCCCCATTCTTTACTCAGGCGGGTTAATTCCGTTCCGCAGGATCCACAGCAACGGCTGCTTTTTTCCCAATGCTGAATCATCAGCCCGAGACCCGCCAGAGAAAGCATTGCGAGAGGGAGCTGCGGAGCTCTGGCCCGCAGGGAGTGCAGTTCAAAAGAGGCTGCAGCCTGATCATCATCGGTTAAAACAATCATTCGACAGGGGAGCCCCTGCCAATGTCCGATATAAAGCGGCGGCTCGTTCTGTTTGACCGGGGGGATGTTGCCGGTCGGCAGCAGCGGACCGTTTTCTCCGCTGACGGTGAGCAGCTTCTGGCCCAGCAGTAACAGCCAGACGCCGGAACCGCCCGGATCCTGGTCGGGAGTCGAGAGCTGAAAATCAGTTTCCAGACTCTCGTGATTAAACGGCAGGGCGTCGGGCGAAGGATAGTCTTCGGGAAAGCCGATCTTCATCTAGCGCTCCTGTTGCAGCAAGGCATAACGGAGCAGGGCGAGCTGGGTTTTGGCGTCGGCAATTTTACCGCTGCTGATCAGCTTCAGCGCTTCACTCAACTCCATGATGGTCGGCTCGATAAATTCATCCGGCTCAAGGTCCGTGGCGGTTGCCGTCAGCTCTTTGGCGATAAACAGGTGGATCTGTTCGTTGCAGAAACCGACACTGCTGTAAACGGCACCGAGTGATTCGATCTTTGCCGCCCGGTAGCCGATCTCTTCCTGCAGTTCACGGACGATACAGTCTCTGGCATTCTCTCCTGCTTCCAGCCTTCCTGCCGGAATTTCCAGGATAAAATCCTCGGCGACCGGCCGGAACTGACGAATCAGGATGATGCGGCCGTCGGCCAGCACCGGGAGCGCAGCGGCACCGCCGGGATGCTGGATAATTTCAAAATGCGCCTCACGCCGGTCGGGCATACGATGGGTTTCACGGGCCAGGTCAAAGATGCGCCCCCGGTAGAGGATTTCTTCATTCAGTTTAGACACGGAACCTCCTTTCAGTTTTTCCGAGTGTAGATGAAATGCGTTGAACTGACAATCATGGAGATGACGCTGCGGGAAGCTGAACGATATGCAGCCACTTGGAGTGGGCACCCCGAGGTCAGCCATCGTGCCGCTGATCGTTACATTAAATTTATGGAGTTGCATGCGCAGTCTGTTATAATTTCCCCCTGCTTACGACTGCCTTTCTCCCGAACTCGGTACGAACAAAGGAATGTTGTGACGATGTTGATGGATCAATCCCCCGCAGGGAAGCGGATTCTCTATGTTGATGACGAGGAAGGTCTGGCCCTGTTGGGCGAAGAATTTCTTGGTGATCTCGGCTATCAGGTGACCAGCGTTTTTGACGGGCGGTTGGCTCTGACACAGTTCGAGCGGGCCGATCAGGTGTTTGATCTGGTGGTGAGCGACGAATCGATGCCCCGTATGAGCGGTATCGAGCTGGCGCAGGAAATCTACCGGATTTCCCCGGAAACCCCGGTGATTCTTTGCTCCGGTCACCTACTGACGATGGAAGAAAAAGGCATGGAACAGACGAATATCGTCGCGGTGCTGCTCAAGACCGATGTCTGTACAACCTTGCCGACACTGCTGGAGCAGTATCTCTGACGGCGTAACGCCGATCGGCCATCATCCAGCGTAAGTGGAAAGTTCTGCTGCGGTCATAAACGTTCCCTCCTGCCAATCCGCAACGGTTAACTACGGTAATAGGTCGATCCCCTCAGCCGGGCGGAAAATTCCTGTAGAATCTGTTGCCGCTCGGCGAGGCTGATAGCTCCCCGGCGGACGGCACTTTCCGCTTTGTTGCGGAGATCTTCAAGCAGGGTCGTCGGATGGTACTCGACCATGCTGAGGACGTCGGCAATGCTGTCGCCGGAAAGTTCTTTGCTGAAATCAAAGCTGCCATTTTCATTGATTCTTACGCTCAGGACATTGGTGTCACCGAACAGGTTATGCAGGTCCCCCAGCGTCTCCTGATAGGCCCCCATCAGGAAAACTCCCAATATGTAATCTTCATCGTCTCTGAGCGGATGCAGCGGCAGGGTCTGCTGTTCATTCCCGTTGACAATAAAACAATCCAGCTTGCCGTCACAATCGCAGGTCAGGTCGGAGATGATCGCGTCACGGGTGGGGGCTTCATCCAGCCGCTGTATCGGCAGCACCGGGTAGACCTGATCTATTGCCCAGGTATCCGGTAACGACTGAAAAACACTGAAGTTACCGTAGTAGATGTCGGCCAGATTCTGGTGCAGATCGCTCAATTCCGCGGGGATCTGCGGCTGCTGATCGAGTTTTTCTGCGACCTGACGGGCGATGCTCAGAAACAGGTTTTCGGCCAGCGAACGTTGCCGCAGGGAAATCTCCCCGCTGCGGAACCGTTCTCGAAGTCGGTCCCGGTTCGCCAGTGCTTCCGTATAGGTTGCGGTCAGCTCGTCAGCGGTGACGGATTGATGCAGCTGGTACTGTCGGGCAACCAGGGCCGGGGCCGTGTCCGGACACCGATCCGGCAGGGCCAGGGGGGCGAACTGCAGCACGTCGAGGATGTTGAACAGCAGCATGGTCGTGTGGGCAACCGTCGCCCGGCCCGACTCGGTCACCAGGGTGGGGTGCGGGATCTTCTGCCGGTCGAGGGTCTGTGCCACGGTTTCGACGATGCAGCGGCAATAGTCGGCCGTGTCGTAGTTGCGCGAATGGCTGTGTTTGCTCTGGTTGCCGAGGTAATCGACCGCCAGCCCGCCGCCCAAGTCGAGGTATTGCAAAGGAACCCCTTCACTGGCCAGCTCCGCGTAGAAACGACTGGCTTCACGGACCCCTGAACGGATGTCACTGAGGTCCGGGATTTGTGAGCCGAGGTGGCAGTGAAGCAGTTGCAGACAGTCGAGCATGTCGCACCGGCGGAGCTGATCGACCACCGTTACCAGCTGGGCCGTGCTCAGGCCGAAGCTGCTGCGGTCGCCGCTGGTCTCGGTCCAGAGCCCGCCGACTTCGGCGGAAACCTTGATCCTTACGCCGATCAAAGGTTTGATGCCGAGTCTGGCGCTTCTGTCCAGAATCAGCGGCAGTTCGCTGGGTGATTCGATGACGAAAAAACAGCGGTGACCGAGTTTGCCTGCCCAGAGACCGAGATCGATAAACTCGTGGTCCTTGTAGCCGTTGCAGATCAGCAGCGCACCGTCATGCAGCTTGGCCAGCGCCAGCAGCAGCTCCGCTTTACTGCCCGCTTCCAGGCCGTGGCCGTAGGCGGCCCCGAAGCGACTGATCTCTTCGATGACCTGGCATTGCTGGTTGACCTTGACCGGAAAGACGCCCTGATAAGTGCCCCGGTAGCCGGCTGCGGCAATCGCGGCGGCAAAACTGTTATTGAGCAGAGCCAGCCGGGCATCAAGCAGATTTTCAATCCGCAGCAGCAGCGGAAACTCATGTCCCCGGGCGGCCGCTCCGGCAACAATCTCGGGCAGTGGAATTGCGACTTCGCCAGTGGGAAACCGGGCTTTGATCGTGAGTTCGCCGCGGGCAGAGAGATCAAAGTGCCCCCCGCCCCAGTGACGGATACCATAAAGCGCGGCAGAATCTTCAATTGTCCAGTCAGGTTTGCAGCGTGGTTTCATTCTGGCGGTTCTCCCGGAGCGAAGTGACTATGCGCTGATATTTTCTTTGGCGAAGGTCGGCAGCATAAAGGCCCCCAAGTGCAGATCTTCGTTATAGTATTTGGTGTAAAAATCACGTTTGGCGGCCCGCTCACGGTTAAAGTCGCTGACCGGATGGTATTTTTTGCTGGCGAAGGCGAAACTCCAGTAACCGCTGGGATAGGTTGGAATAAACGCCTGATACATCTCAACGATCGGGTAGACGGCACGTAAATTTCTGTACATATCCCGCTGGATTTCTGCGTGATAGAAGGGGGACTCGCTCTGCGCCACCATGATGCCGTCCTCTTTCAGCGCCCCGAAAACCAGCCGGTAGAAATCTTCTTCGAACAGGCCGACTGCCGGGCCGATCGGATCGGTGGAATCGACCAGGATCACGTCATATTCGTCCTGATGCTCCCGGATATAGGCCAGCCCATCGTCGACATGCAGCTTGACCCGTGGGTTGCTGCCGTCGATCGCAGCGGCCATGCTCGGCAGCAACTCGATCGATTTTTCGATCACCAGCCCGTCGATTTCACAGAGGGTCGCCTCTGTGACGGTCGGGTGCTTCACGATTTCGCGGATGCTGCCGCCGTCGCCGCCGCCGATGACCAGCACTTTTTTCGGCTGCGGATGGGTGAACAGAGCCGGGTGAACGATCATATCATGGTAGATGAACTCGTCCCGCTCGGTTACCATCACCAGTCCGTCGAGCAGCATCATTCTGCCATATTCGAGGGTTTCGAGGATGTCGAGCTGCTGAAATTCGCTTTTACCGGAAAAGAGTGTGCCGGTGATTTTCAGGCTGATGCCGACATTTTCACTGTGTTTTTCGGTGTACCAGAGATCCATATCGTCTATCCTTGTCACTCTTGAGAGGGGCGGATTGAGGGTTGGTATGAATCAGCTGTTACTATACTCGGTTAGCGGAGGAGTCAAGCCTTTATCTGTTGCCGCGAGGCGGTTTTTCGCTTCTGCTGCTGAAATTTTTCCGGTGCTGTGCTAAACAGGGCAAAAGGTTAATCTGCTGCAGCAGCTTTTGAAAGGACCCTGTAATGACCAACGTACAGAAAATCGGTTTTATCGGTGGCGGCAATATGGCCGAAGCTTTGATCAAGGGATTGCTTGCCGGAGGTTTCGCCGTTGAGCGGATCCTGGCCTCGGAGCCGAGTGCAGTCCGCCGCGATCATCTCCGCGACACCTATGCGATCGAGCTGACCGGCGACAACGTTGAATTGGTGCGACGCTGTGAGATTGTGGTGCTGGCGATCAAACCGCAGATTGTCAACGAGGTGCTGGACGAGATCGTCGCAGCCTATAATGATAAAAAACTGCTGGTGACGATTCTGGCCGGGGTCTCGTGCGGAAGTATCGAGCAGCACTTTTCGGGGGCTCCGCGGGTCGTGCGGGTGATGCCGAATACCCCGGCCCTGGTCGGTGAGGCGGCCAGCGCCATCTGCTGCGGGCATCACGCCGGCAGCGAGGATCTCAATCTGGTCAGGCAGCTGCTTGAGGCGGTCGGCAAGGTACAGATCATTGACGAACGGCAGATGGATGCCGCAACCGGGCTTTCCGGTTCCGGACCGGCCTATATCTACACCGTTATCGAAGCCTTGGCGGATGGTGGGGTGCGTGAGGGGCTGCGGCGTGATGTTGCCCACGCACTGGCGGTGCAGACGGTGGTCGGTGCAGCGCTGATGGTGCGCGAAACCGGTGAGCATCCGGCGATCCTGCGGGACCGGGTCTGCTCTCCCGGCGGCACCGCGATTACCGGTGTCAGCACGCTGGAAAAGAAGGGTCTGCGGACCACTCTGATGGAGGCGGTTTCCGCTGCTGCGGCGCGCTCACGCGAACTGGGCGGCAATTAACAAGTTTTGGAGTAAACTATTCAGCAGCGCGATGGATGAATAGTTACGTTTGGGATTTCGATATCCCCCGTCTTTACGTTGTTGATAATCGGCTGCAGCCGAGGTTGCCCGCTGTGGTGATCGACTGCAATCCAAAGGAGAAGACAGATGAAACGAGTGCTGGTATTGCTGATGGTTTTTGCTCTGTTGGCTGGTTGTACGCAGCGGATGGGACCGAAAGAGGGTGCGGGAGCCCTGCTCGGCGCAACCGCCGGTGCGATGCTCGGCTCCAATGTCGGCAAGGGGGAGGGCCGTGTGGTTGCTATCGCTATCGGCACCCTGGCCGGTGCCCTGTTCGGTCAGGACATCGGCCGTTCACTGGACCGGGCTGATCGGATTGCGATGGGCCAGAATGCTCAGTATGCGCTGGAATATACCCGCAGCAACGAATCGACCCGCTGGGATAACCCCGATTCCGGCAACAGTGGCTCGCTGACCCCGATCCGGACTTATCAGCAACCAGCGGGTCAATATTGCCGCGAGTACCGGCAGACGGTGGTGATCGGCGGTCGGGAGCAGCAGGCTTACGGGACCGCCTGTCGGCAGCCGGACGGCAGCTGGCTGATTAATAACTGATCTCTCTGCGCCGCTGACAAAAATCGCTGTTGCGCTCCGGCGGGAAACTATTTTATGCCCTCTTTTCAGCACCGGTTCCCTTTTCATTACGGCTGGTTGATTGTTGTCACCGGCATTCTGACCCTGTTCGCCTGTCTCGGTCTGGCCCGCTTCGCTTTCGGCATGCTGCTGCCGGGAATGCGCGCCGGGCTGGGTCTGGCATACGACCAGTTGGGTTACATCGGCACGGGTAATTTCGTCGGTTATCTGCTTTCGGTGGCCATGGCCCCGGGCCTGATTCATAAGTTCAAGCCGCGGATCACTATCAGTTTCGGTCTGTTGCTTATCGCCTTCAGCATGGTCGGCATGTCTCAGTGCAGCACTTTTTTGTCCCTGTTGCTGTTCTATACCTTGACCGGAATCGGCAGCGGTCTGGCTAACATTCCGACCATGGTGCTGATTGCACACTGGTTCCGCCGCGAACGGCGTCGGGCTGCCGGTCTGATGGTTATCGGCAACGGCTCGGCGATTGTTCTGGCCGGATTGTTGATCCCGTTTCTCAATCAGCGCTACGGCGCCGAAGGCTGGCGGATCAGCTGGTTGCTGTTGGCCGCGGTTGCGGTGCTGGTTGGTCTGCTGGTGGCAATCCTGGTCCGTAATGACCCGCAGGAACTGGCGCTCACGCCGATCGGCGAAAAGCAGGTGTTCAGCGAGGTGGAACTGAGTACGCCTCTGCCGGCCAACAGCGGTCGGACTCTGCTGCTGCTCGGTCTGCTGTATCTGCTGTTCGGTGCGACCTACATGGTGTACGGCACCTTCATCGTGACCAGCATGGTTGACGAGTACGGTTTCAGTGAGGCGGTGGCCGGGCAGTTCTGGTCCTGGGTCGGTTTTTTCAGCCTTTTTTCCGGGGTCATTTTCGGTACCCTGTCCGACCGGATCGGTCGGCGCCGCGGTCTGATGCTGGTGTTCAGCGTCCAGACCCTGGCCTATCTGCTGGCCGGCTCCGGGCTGGGGGAATGGCCGCTGTTGATTTCGGTCTTTCTTTACGGGATTGCAGCCTGGGCGATTCCCGCCATCATGGTGGCGGCAGTGGGAGATTTTCTCGGGGTGACGAAAGCGGCGGCCGGGTTTTCCCTGATCACCTTCTTTTTTGCTGGCGGCCAGACCGTCGGGCCGGCTGTGGCCGGGATTATCGGTGAGGCGAGCGGCAGCTTCGCCCCGGCCTTCCTGCTCGCCGCTCTACTGACCGGCATTGCCGCCCTGTTGTCGCTGAAATTACCGCAACCCGCAGCAAGATAATCGGCTAGAAAGTATCGAAGATTTCCCTAATCAGGGGACATAATACCTATTTACCCTGAATCACGTGAGGAATTGACAGTGAATAGGTATTATGTCCTTTGATTGAAGTAATTGTACGCAGCAGATACACTTTCGGGAAGCTTGATCATGGAGAATATAATATTATCCAGTTTGTATATAATTGTTGATAATGAGGTGTTATCCAGTTAGCGATTTAGGATGTCAGACAATTTTCATTGTCAAAGATTTTTTTGGACGGTAGGATGGCCGGAATTGGATAATAATTTGTTATTACTTTTAGGAATGATATGGACATACAGTTTGGAAAAACTGCCAAAGACTATGCAGTTCATCGTAAGGGATTCCCAGATTTGTTCTTTGAAAATTTATTTCAGAGTCAAATTGTAAAAGTTGGTGACAAAATCCTAGATATAGGCACAGGAACGGGCACCATTGCAAGAGGTCTTGCCAAACGAGGTTGTAGTGTGATTGGTGTGGATCCAGCGATTGAATTGCTTCAGGAAGCCAAGATTTTAGCCGAAACTGAGAACTGTAAACCAACATTTGTTGAAGGTACTGCTGAAAATACGGCTATGGAATCTGATCAATTTGATTTGGTTATAGCTGGGCAATGTTGGCACTGGTTCGATGGCGTCGGGGCTAGTTTGGAATCAAAAAGGGTGTTAAAACCAAATGGACTGGTTATTATTGCTCATTTTGATTGGTTACCTTTAAGTGGAAATGTAGTAAGTGCAACAGAAGAATTAATCGAACAATTCAACCCAAAATGGTCAATGGGAGGTGGTACTGGTATTTATCCTAAATGGCCAAGGCATATTGGTGAAGCTGGTTTTGTAGATATTCAGACGAATTCATATGATATCAACGTAATTTATACTCCTGAGGCTTGGCGGGGAAGGATTAGAGCAAGTGCCGGTGTTGCGGCATCACTCAGTGGGGATCAAGTAGAAAAATTTGACCAACAACTTACTGCAATGCTGGCAAGTGAATTTCCAGATGAAGAATTAATAATTCCACATCGTATATTTGTTGTCACCGGGCGAAAGTCTCAATAATAGCAATAACAAATCACTGAACGCAGACAATTTAGCGCCGCTGCGCTCTGCTAAATTGCTGGTTAGCTCAACCGTTAGTTCCTTTTGGAATTGTATGAATCTTCTAAACCATGACAAATTGAAGGTGCTGGCGACAGCCCCAGAGGATGATCGGGAGTTCGGCGAGTGGTGTAACCAACTCGATGTACTACCGTTTTTAACAGAAGATGCGAAAGATGAATACATGCTGATCTATGCAAGCCTAGATCACGTGTATATCTATGCCCTTTTGGTACCCCAACACGTAAACCTTGGTGAGCATGGGGCCGACCTCATGGAGTGGAGCTCGAATCCTTTCTCAGGTTGGAGTTTGGTTGCAAGTCAGGAGGACGTATGGATCGAAAGGCCATGCCAAAGCGAAGGCAGCGCAACCTTAAAGGAGGCAACTCAAATTCTATTTGGTCGGACCTTTGAGGGCCATAATGACGACAAGAGTTACTTCGAGGTAAATCAAGAAATCACTCAGATACTTGATCTCCACTTTGTGCCTGAGCGCAATGCATGGTGCAAATTGGATCGGCATGGCGATATTGAGGAATCGATCAAGGTCATTGATATTGACGGGCCTGATTCAATGGGTCGGGTTGGAAACTCAATCAGGGGACATGATACCTATTCACTGTCCTTGTCAGAAAAATCCCTCCACGTCAGAAGTTGCAGAGGCGTTATGTGCCCCTGAATAAAGTATTATTTCTCAAA
>JAADGW010000029.1 GCA_013152145.1 Deltaproteobacteria bacterium | reverse complement strand
ATGACCGCAGGCCGGAAACGCCGGTGTTTCTGCGGTTCAACGTCGATCACCAGCCCGCCGCCGATGGTGATCATCGGCGAATAAGAACGGATGATAAAACGATCACCACGATGGGAGAGCAGCGGCTGATCAAGACTCAGCTGGGCAAACGCCTCTTCGCCGGGAGCCAGTTCATCGCGATCGAGCAGGATTGCCCGGGCAACGGTCCGGGCGGTGCCGAGGTGAAAATGCAGCGGGTCACGAAACTTGACCGGTCGCGGAGCATCGCTGAGCAGCTGCAGCCGGACATCGATCCGCTGGCTGGCCCGGAACAGGCCCGGAGTTCCAACCACTGAACCGTGCGGGACCTGCTCACGCGACACCCCGGACAGGTTCAAAGCCACCCGTTGCCCGGCTACCGCTTCGGCAGCCGGGTCACCATGAACCTGAATTTCACGCACCCGGGTCGTCACCCCGGCCGGAAGCAGTTCCAAGCTGTCTCCCGGCACAATCCGCCCGCTGTTGAGAGTCCCGGTAACAACCGTACCGAACCCGCTGATCGAAAAGCACCGGTCAACCGGTAAGCGCACGGCACCGCTGATTTCTCGCCTTGAAAGCTGCGGCAACTGATCACGAATCGTTGCCAGCAAAGCGTCGAGACCGTCGCCCGTCAGCGAAGACACCCGGCAACAGGGGGCGTTGTCGAGAAAGGTTCCGGCAACCTGCTCGCGGATCTCCTCTTCAACGATATCGAGCCAGTCCGGCTCCACCAGGTCACACTTGGAAAGCACCAGAATCCCGCGTTCGACCTGTAACAGTTGCATGATCTGCAGGTGCTCACGGGTCTGCGGCATCACCCCCTCATTGGCATCGACCACCAGCAGCACCAGGTCGATCCCGGCAATCCCGCTGAGCATCTGAGGGATGAACTTCTCGTGGCCCGGCACATCGACCACTCCGGCAACCCGGCCATCCCCCAGGTCAAGCCGGGCAAAACCGAGCTCGATGGAAATACCGCGTCTTTTCTCCTCGGCCAGGCGATCCGTTTCAGTGCCGGTCAGCGCATGAATCAGTGCCGTCTTGCCGTGATCAACATGACCGGCCGTGCCGATAATAAAATGACCCCGTGCTGCCACGCATTAAACCTCTTCCCGAATGGCGGCAATCAACAATTGCGCCAGCAAAGCCTCTTCTGCTTCAGCAACCGCCCGCAGGTTAATCAACAGGGAATCGTTCTGCACCCGCGGCACCACGGCCGGGACGAAGCTGCGTAACCGGCGGGCCAGACTGTCGACAGATCCGCGGGAGAGGCTGATTGTCACCCCCCAGTCAGGCAGCTCGGCCAACGGCATGGAACCGCCGCCGACCCGGGAGAAATCCTCGACCAGCGTCAGAGATACCGGCAGTTTCTCCGCCTGCAACCGCTCCAGCAGCCGCTGACAGCGCTGCTGTTGTTGCTCCGGACCGGTGTTGAACATCTGCAGAAGCGGTAACTGCTCAACCGCCTGATCCGGTTGCAGATAGAGCCGCAGAGTCGTTTCCAGCGCGGCCAGGGTCAGCTTGTCGATCCGTAACGCCCGCGCCAATGGATGCCGACCGATCTTTTTGATCAGATCCTTACGCCCGACGATGATCCCCGCCTGCGGCCCGCCGAGCAACTTATCGCCGCTGAAAGTCACGACGTCAACCCCGGCCTTGACCGTTTCGGCAACCGTCGGCTCGTATGGCAGTCCGTAGCGGGTCAGATCACACAACATTCCGCTGCCGAGATCCTCCATCATGATCAGATCATGTTCCCGCGCCAGCAGCGCTAACTCACCGGCGGAAACCTCACTGGTAAAACCGACAATCCGATAGTTACTGGTGTGAACTTTCAACAGAATCCGGGTCTCAGCACTGATCGCCTGTTGATAATCGCGCAGATGGGTTCGATTTGAAGCGCCGACCTCGCGCAGCTTCAGACCACCGGCCTCCATCACCTCGGGAATACGGAAAGCCCCACCGATTTCAACCAGCTCTCCGCGGGAGACAATCGCTTCGCTCCCCTTCCCCAGTGCCGTCAGCGCCAGCAATACGGCGCCGGCATTGTTATTGACCACCAGCGCCGCCTCGGCACCGGTCAACTGAACCAGCAGCCGCTCGACATGGCTGTAACGTTCACCACGCTGGCCTGTTTCCATATCCATTTCGAGAGTGGAGTAACCTTCGGCGACAGACTGAATCGCCCGCAGAGCCTCCGGTGCCAACGGCGCCCGACCCAGATTGGTATGCAGCAGGGTCCCGGTGGCGTTGATCACTTTGCGTAAAGACGGTTGCAGGTAAGGTTGACAAAATTTCGCCGCAACCACCGCGACTTGCGCAGGCTGCAGTTTGTCCTCCGCATCGATAATCCCGCCGGCCAGAATCTGCCGGCGCAGATCAGCCACGGCCTGCTGCGCCGCAACTGTCAAAACCTCTTGTGGTAACCGGCCCTCCAGATTCTGCAGGGTTCTCTCACGCAAAACCCGATCAACTGCAGGGAGTGATCGCAACAACTCTTGTTGACCGCTCATAAATACCCTCTTCGCCAATTGAATAGAACTATCTGTAAATTCAGCGCAGAAGTGTAACATGATCTTGAAAAAATGACGATATTTTCAATCAACTGGAAAAATTCTTACTCTTCCTCGCCTGAGTCCCTCCCCCCTCGCCCGAACTCAACATCATCGCGACCTGACGCCCCATGTCGAAAAATGCCGGACTGTAAGTCTGACAACCGCCAAGCAGAGATTTTTCCCCGTAATTTTTTCCTGTTGACACCCCGGAGTCTAGTTTGCTATAAATCGCCAACCTGAATGGGGCTGTAGCTCAGTTGGGAGAGCGCTTGAATGGCATTCAAGAGGTCCGCGGTTCGATCCCGCGTAGCTCCACCAAAATTTTAAGGGGTTGGCAAATATTTGCTGACCCCTTTTTTGTGCTCGGCGACTCACTCCTTCTCACGTAATATACTGACTTGAATCTGTTGGAAAAACACGAATGATTTCTATATGATGTCTTGTCGTTAATATTTTGTGCTCTTAGCCCTGCAGGGTGGGCACTGCCCACCCTACGATGCTGTCAGGAGGAAAAATGAACCTGAATACTGACCATCTCAAGCGTTGTATCCAAACGATGCAGTCATCTTTGACCCTCTACAATCAGGCCGAACCGGAGAGTATCGATCAGGAGGTCTTTCGCAATGCCGTGGTCAAGGGTTATGAACTGACACAAGAGACCGCTTTCAAGCTGTTAAAAAAAGCCCTTAAAGAATTCGGCCACGGGGCGAAAAAACTGGATTCAACACCGATCAAGGAGATTTTGCGTCACGCCGCCACCCACGGTCTGATGACGGTGGAAGAGGTCGAACGCTGGTTTGCCTATCGCGACAATCGCAATAACACGGCCCATGATTACGGCGAAGGGTTTGCCAAAGAAACACTGACTCTGCTGCCCGGTTTTATTGCGGATGTCACCCGGTTGGAAGCATTGCTGCGAGAGAAGTTTGGCGAAAGTGACTCAAATGCCGAGGCTTGAAACAAAAACTTTACATTTTTTGCCACGTCATCTGGAGATGCTGCTCGATCTGATTCAAAAGCATCTGCCGCAAGCGGAGGTCTGGGCTTATGGCAGCCGGGTGAATGGCGATTGTCATGATGCCAGTGATCTTGATCTGGTGGCACGAAACAGGATCAATCTTGCGGACCCCGTACCCGAACTTTTTGCATTCAAGGACGCCCTGGTCGAGAGTGATCTGCCGATACGGGTGGAGGTCGTGGACTGGGCGCGGATACCGGAGGCCTTTCGGCGCGAGATTGAGCGGGAATATGTCGTGATTTGGCCACTCAGATGATATTTCAGCGAGATGATGTAGGTGCTGGGTGATTACTGACCGTGGAGCAGAAAAATTCGGCCCTCAAGCAGATTCTCAAGGATGTGGCGGTTGAATTGGTAATGAAGCAGGCTGAGGTACTTTGTTATGGCTGGAGCTGATAGTTTCAGCTGACCCCTTTTTTGTTCCCCGATGAAAATATCGATGGCAATCAACTCCCATAGTTTCCAACTCGCCCACTTCGATCCGCTGGCGCTCTACCTGAATCTCTGTCCTCAAGGTCCGGGGCTGCTCGAATCGTTGAATCCGCGGCCGAAAACCGGCCGTTATTCGATCGTGCCGCTGCGTTGGCGGGAGCACTACCAGTTGCGGGGAGGGCAGCTGTATCGTTACGACGAAGCGGGGGAACATTGTCTGGACGGGAACCCTCTCCCACTGCTCGCTGACATTCTTAAACAACGCACAGTCCCCGCGACCACCGCCACGCCCTTCCCCGGAGGTTTTTTCGGCTATTTCGGCTACGATCTGGCCGCTCAGATTGAAGACCTGCCCCAATCAGCCAACCGCGATCTGCCGGTCCCCGATCTGGACCTCTACTGGGTGGACGTAACAGCTGTTTACGATCACAGCAGCCGACAGCTGACCCTGGCCTCACTCGATAAAACCACCGACCTGCCCGCGCTGGAACAACAGGTCCGCCGCTCACAGCAGCCCCTGCCGGAACGGGCGCTTAAAGTTATCGAACTGCCGGAAGCGATTATCCAGCAGCAGCAATTCGAAACAATGGTCCGGCGCGGCAAGGACTACATCGCCGCCGGAGATATCTATCAAGTCAACCTCTCCTGCCGTTTTGACGGTCGACTGGAAGGAGAATCGTCTGAACTCTACCGCCGCCTGCGGACGATCAACCCCTCCCCCTTTGCCTGTCTGCTCCGTTTTCCCGGCGTCGAGATCATCTCCAGCTCCCCCGAACGGCTGGTTTCATTGCAGCGCGGACTGGCCGAAACCCGGCCGATCGCCGGTACCCGGCCGCGCGGCTACACCCCGCCGGAAGACCGACTTTTGGGCGAGGAACTGCTCGGACACCCGAAAGAGCGGGCCGAACACATCATGCTGCTCGACCTGGAACGCAACGATCTGGGCAAGGTCTGTCGTAGCGGTTCAGTCAAGGTTGACGAGTTTATGGTGCTGGAACGCTACTCCCATGTCAGCCACATCGTCTCCAATGTCCGCGGCCTGCTGCGCCCCGAATACGGACCTTTCGATCTGCTGCGCGCCACCTTTCCCGGCGGCACCATTACCGGGGTCCCGAAGAAACGTTGCATGGAAATCATCGACCAGCTGGAACCGGTCGGCCGTGGCTGCTACACTGGCAGCGCCGGTTACATCAGCGCCTGCGGCAATATGGATCTGAATATTCTGATCCGCAGCTATCAACGGATCGGCGATCAGCTGAGCTACCAGACCGGCGCCGGCATCGTTGCCGACTCGATCGCCGAAAAAGAATGGCTTGAATGCCAGGCCAAAGGGGAAGCTTTGCGCAAAGTATTACAGGAGTCGAGGGCTGAATAGATGCTGGTCTGCCGAAATGGAACCTTTATCCCGCACGAAGATGCGCAAGTCATGATCAACGACGGGGGCTTCCTGTTTGGAGACACCCTGTTCGAAACCCTGAAAGCGCGTGGCCGGAAAATCCTGTTACAGGATGAGCATCTCGATCGCCTGGAACTTTCCGCCGGACTGCTCAATTTCCCCTGTGACCGCAGGCGGATTGCAACCTCGTTGGCGCAATTAGCCAGGGCATTGACGGCTTCGGTCAGCCGTATCCGCCTGACCCTCAGTCGAGGTCCGTACGAGGGGCTGAACCTCCCGGACAAAGAAAAAGGCTGGTATCTGCTGACGGCCGTCCCGCTGACCGAAGTCACCACTGCAGAGCGGCAGATGGGTGCTGCCTGCGTCGTCGCCCCCAACCAACGGAGCAACCCACTGAACCATCTGCCGCAGATGAAACGAGGCAATTATGCCGACTGCCTCTACGCTGCCGACTACGCTTGTAGAAAAGGAGCTCGTGAGGCCCTGTTTGTCGATGCCGAAGGGAATCTGCTCGAAGGGAGCACCAGCAACCTTTTTGCCGTAATCGAGCAGCAGCTGGTCACCCCACCGACCGGGAAGATGATTCTTGCCGGGGTGATGCGCCGCCAGGTCATTGACACGGCGACGGAACTGGGCATTCCGGTTACCGAACGAGCGCTGAAACGAGAAGAATTGACGACCGCGGAAGAGGCTTTCCTCTGCAACTCGCTGATTGATATCCTGCCGATCGCAACCCTCGACGGCTCTCCGCTCCAGCGCGGTGAAACCTGGAAATTGCTGCTCAAAACACTGCAGATGCGGATAGAGACTTGACAAACAAACTCTGGTCAATATAATCGTCAAGCTCGTGCCGAAGTGGTGGAATTGGTAGACACGTCGGTCTCAAAAACCGATGCCCTCCGGGCGTACCGGTTCGATTCCGGTCTTCGGTACCATCAAGAAGATTTAGCCCCTGATTCGTCAGGGGCTTTTTCTTTGTCGCCCCGGGGAACTTCGTTCTGCAGAAGGGTCAGAAATCGATTTTAAAAATGCTGTGTGGACAATCCCGGAAGAGAAAATAAAACCATCATATATTGTGCCTTTATCGAAACGGGTACTTGCCATTCTACACAAGTTTCAACCTGTAACAGCGGGCAGCGCTTTTCTTTTATCTCAGCCAGAAATATCTAGGTCTCCGCAGCCTCTTCGCCCAAATCCTCAGCAATCTCCCGGAACTGCTCCAGTGCAGCCTGCAGATCTTCAACAATTTCCGCTGCCAGAACTCCCGGTTCTGGGAGATTGTCGGAATCCTCCAGTGAATCGTCTTTGAGCCAGAAGATATCGAGGCTGGCTTTGTCGCGGGCGATCAGATCTTCGTAGTCGTAACAGCGCCAACGTCCGGACGGATTTTCATCGCCCCAAGTGGCAGCTCGCTGATTGCGGTTGCTGGCGTTGTAGAGATCGACAAACTCGTTAAGGTCACTACGTTTGAGCGGATTGGTCTTCAGGGTGAAGTGCATGTTAGTGCGCAGGTCGTAGATCCACAGTCTCTTGGTCCACGGCGTTTCACTGGCTGGTTTACGGTCGAAGAAGATGACATTCGCCTTCACACCTTGCGCGTAAAACAGGCCGGTCGGCAGCCGCAGAATGGTGTGAACGTCACATTCGTGCAGCAACTTGCGGCGGATAGTCTCCCCTGCCCCGCCTTCGAACAGCACGTTGTCTGGCACAATTACGGCAGCGCGACCATGCTGCTTGAGCAGGGTTTTGACGTGCTGCATGAAATTGAGCTGTTTGTTCGAGGTGGTCGCCCAGAAGTCGTCACGCTCAACGATTTCCTTCTCTTTGGCGACCTTGCCGTCTTCGCCAACGATGGTGGTGCTGCTCTTTTTGCCGAAAGGAGGATTGGTCAGGATGATGTCGAAACGGTCGCCCGGATCGGCGGCGAGGGAATCGGCAACCGTCAGAGCTTCCTGTTTGCCATTGGCGCGGATTTCATGCAGCAACAGATTCATGGCGCACAGCCGCGCGGTTGACTGCACCAGCTCCCACCCCTTGAAGGTACCTTGCCTGAGCGCCTTGCGCTCGTCCTTGGTCATGTGGGGATAA
>JAADGW010000123.1 GCA_013152145.1 Deltaproteobacteria bacterium | reverse complement strand
AGCAGGCGGCACCGCCGGTGAGCAGATCGCGACCACGGCCGAAAGCTTTGCCGGGCCGACCGGCGGCGGCCAGCGCGAAAGACTGCCAGGAAAGCGCCATTTCGAACAGGCTGACATCGATAAATGCGCCCTGGTCGGTCCGGCCCCGACGCAGCAGGGCCGCAAGAATGGTGGTAGCGGCCTGTTTTCCGGCCGCATAATCGCAGATCGGTGGGAAGGGCATTACCGGGGTTTCGACCGTTCCGGTCAGATTGAGCATACCGCTCATAGCGAGATAGGTCAGATCATGGCCGGCGCGTTGTCGGCAGGGACCGGTCTGGCCAAAACCGGAGAGCGCGCAGTGGATCAGTTTCGGGTTGAGTTCCTGCAGTCGCGAGCGGCCGAAACCGAGGCGTTCCAGCACTCCGGGGCGGTAGGATTCGAGCAGGACATCAGCGTTGCCGAGCAGTTCACTCAGCACCTCTTGGTCGGCTGCCGTTTTCAGATCGAGTTGCACCACCTGCTTGCCGGCATTGACCTGCTTGTAGAAGGGCGACTCGCCGTCGGCATCGCAGAAAATGAAACGACGCATCGGATCACCGACCGGCGGTTCAATCTTGATGACATCGGCACCGAGATCGGCCAGCAGCTGGGTGGCAAAGGGGCCGGGCAGATACTGGCTGAGATCGAGCACCCTGATCCCGGCCAGACAGTCGTTAAGCATCAGTAGCTCCGTCGGTTATGGTTGGTGGTGCAGCAGTCGGACTCAGGAGTCTTCCAGCACGAACTCCCAGGCGCACCAGAACGCGTCCGGGTGGGCATCGGGCGGACAGGCGATACAGCGGGTTGCAATGCGTGGATCGATGGTGCGGGCAAACTCGCTGTATTCGACGATACCGACCGATTTGCAGGGAAAATCATCCAGTCCCCTGCGCTTGCGGGCCGACTGGACCCGACAGTCGACCATACGGAAGACCGCGCGGGTATCTGTGACTTCAATCGCTTCCTGCAGGTTGAGCCGGGCGTACAGCCGATGGTTCAGACATTCGAGCAGTGCCGGGATGCCGCCGCCCGGTTCGATGCCGAGCCGGACCATGATCCGTTTTGCTTCAATCACGGTGAACTTTTCCCAGGCGGCCCGGTCAGCTTCAATCGCTTCTTCCATGCCATGTTTGGCTTCGACCGCCTGGAACCAGAGGCCGTCGTGGGCCAGCCAGTTTTTGGCATCATCAAGAATAATGGCGATCAGTTCTTCCTTGCTGAGCTTCTGCAGTAGTTGGATTCCCGCGTCGAGGGGTTCGATTATGTTGGACATCGCTTGTCTCCAGTCTGTTTCTGCTGAGTCGGGGCAGATCGGTGTGTCCGCCCGGTTATTCGATCGGGCGCTGGTCGTCGATGACCTTGCCGTCGTTCGGCAGACTTCCCACCGCGACAAATTCGACTTCGCCGCGCAGCTTGCAGACATCGCGGATCGATTCTTTCAGCTGTTCCGCCAGTGCGGCTCCGCCGTTCGGTGTCTCGCACTGTAGCAGCATCCGGTCGAGATCGTTTTCACGGCTGATCAGCAGCCGGCCTTTGCTGATCGCTGGGTAGCGCTTGAGGATTTTGCCGACCTGTTCGGGATGGACAAACATGCCGCGGACTTTGGTGGTCTGGTCGGCCCGCCCCAGCCAGCCTTTGATGCGCAGGTTGGTGCGACCACAGGGACTGCAACCCGGCAGGATGGCCGAGAGATCGCCGGTGGCGAAGCGGATCAACGGATAATCGGGGTTGAGGCTGGTGACAACCACCTCGCCGACCTCACCCTCGGGTACCGGGTCGCCGGTTCCGGGGCGGACGATTTCGAGGATGATCCGTTCGTCGACAATCATCCCTTCACGGGCCGGTGATTCATAGGCGATCAGACCGAGATCCGCTGTTGCGTAACATTGCAGGGTTTCGATGCCGCGTTCCCGCCAGCTGTCCCGCAGGGCCGGCGGCAGGTATTCACCGGAAACCAGGGCTTTTTTCAGGCTGGAGAGGTCGCTGCCGGATTCATCCCCCTTGGCGAGGATAATCTTCAAAAATGACGGGGTACCGACGTAGCCGTTCGGCTTGAGGTCAGCGATGGTTGAGACCTGCAGTTCGGTATTGCCGGTTCCGGCCGGAATTACTGTGCAGCCGAGGGCCTGTGCGCCGGATTCGACCATCACTCCGGCGGGCGTGAAATGGTAGGAGAAGCAGTTGTGCAGCAGCTCGCCACGGCGAAACCCGGCGGCGAACAGGCAGCGGCCGAAGCTCCAGAAATCGCGCCGCGCCGACCCCGGTTCGTAGATCGGTCCGGGCGAAACGAAAATATGGGTCAATTCCGGACCGGCGAGGGCGGTCAGCCCGGCAAACGGGAGCTGTTGCTGCTGCCGCGCGGTCAGCTCACTTTTCCGTGTCAGCGGCAGTTTAGCCAACTGTTCGCGGTTGTTGACCGGTTCGCTGAAGCTCTGCAACAGCTCGGTGTAGGCCGGTGCGGTTGTGCGGGCATGCGCAACCTGTCTGGCCAAGGTTTGCAGCTGCTCAATCTCACGCTCTTTCGGGCTGCGGATTTCCAGGCTGTCAAAATGGTCTTCATGCATTGCCGATCCCCCCTTACATCCAGCGCTTGCGCCGTTTGTACGATTTAAGGTTCTTGAACGATTTCCGCTCGGTATCACCCCCGGCGAGGTAAAATTCCTTCATGTCTTCGTTGTTGAGCAACTCTTCCCCGGTGCCGTCGAGGACGATCTTGCCCGATTCCATGACGTAGCCGTAGTTGGCGCTGTGCAGGGCCATGTTGGCGTTCTGTTCAACCAGCAGCATGGTGATCCCCTGCTCTTTGTTAATGCTGCGGATAATGCCGAAGACTTCCTTGACCAGCAGCGGCGACAGGCCCATCGAGGGTTCGTCGAGCAGGATCATCTCGGGACGCGCCATGATCGCCCGGCCGATAGCGAGCATCTGCTGCTCACCGCCGGAAAGGTATCCCGCCAGGCCGGTGCGCTCTTTCAGGCGCGGGAAATAATGGAAAACTTTTTCGATATCGTCTTTGACAAATTTATCCTTGCGCGTATAGGCCCCGAGGCGCAGGTTTTCGATGACCGTCATGTCCTCGATAATCCGCCGCCCCTCCATCACCTGAAAAATCCCTTTGCGGACAATCTCGTCCGGGGAGCTGTTGGCGATACTCTCTCCCTTGAAACTGATCGCGCCGCGGGTGACCTTGCCGTCCTCGGTTTTGAGCAGTCCGGAGATCGCCTTGAGGGTTGTTGATTTGCCCGCTCCGTTGGGGCCGAGCAGGGTGATCAACTCTCCTTTGGGGACGTCGAGGCTGATGCCGCGCAGTACCAGGATGACTTCGTCGTAAACCACCTCGATATTGTTGACCGAGAGGATAATTTCCTTTTCTTCGGTTTTGACAGCAGGCTCTGCCATTGAAAAGCTCCAGTCTTGGCTAGCGGTTCGATGTTCGATAGTCCAGTTACCGGGTTCAGATCGAAGGCTGAACCCGGTAACTCGATTATGGAACGGTGCGAGGGGGTCTCTCCCCTCGCACCGGTTTTCAGCTTACCAGCCGAGCCACTCCATGCGGCGCGGAACCTTGATCGTTGCCAGTTTGTTCATCTGGAAGTCTCCACCGTTGTACTTGCTGGTATAGACATTAACCAGGGTGGTACCGCGATGGTCTTTAGCCGTCCAGGTTGACGGTAAACAGACGCCTTCGAGACCGGCAGGAACGAAATCTCTCATCTGCTCGAAGCCTTTTTTGATGTTTTCGCCGGTAATTCCACCCATGGCTTCGGCCTTGATCATGGCTTCTTTCATGAAGAAAGTCCCGCAAACACCGCGAATATAGTGCAGCATACGCGGTTTCTTACCGCTGGGATCGGACATTTTGGAGATCGCCCGCACGGTCTTCATGCCCGGGACCTTATCTTTCCAGGTTGCGGCACCGACCACCCAGACAATACCGTCGCCGGCGTCACCGGTGGCTTTGATGGAATTTTCATCCCAGCCCCAGATATTGGTCAGGAACTGGGTCTTCACCCCGACGGTCCCGCAGGATTTGAGCAGCGAGATGTTGGAGCCGGAGGTGTTGGCAAGATAAGCGTAGTTGGCACCGGAATCCTTCAGTGACAGACACTGAGCCTTGGCATCGGCCGGTTTCAGCGAGTAAACGATTGAAGGCAGAACCTCGAAACCAAGCTCTTTGGCATAGGCGGCACAGGCGGCCTTGGGAGCGTTCGGGTAGGGGTGATTGTCGCCCATGTGGATGAACTTCGGCTTGCCAGAGTTGCCTTTAGCTGCCCAATCATCCGCTGCCCACTGCACCAGCCCGCGACAGGCGTCAGAATAGGAGGGGCCGTAGAAGAAATTGTAGGGTGCCGGCACCTTGGTTCTCGGTGATATCCCGGTCGGATCGGTCAAATGTCCGGAGTAGGAGGCAGAGATATAGGTCACCTTATCTTTGGTGACAAACTTGACCAGCGCCTCGGTATCGGCGGTCCCCCAACCCTGAATGGCGACCGGCTTGAGGCCCGACATCCATTTCTTGTAGGTTGCTACGGCACGCGGGGCATTGTAGGAATAGTCGACCGTTTTGAAATTGATCTGTTTACCGTCAATGCCGCCGGTCTTGTTGATGTAGGCCAGGGCATCGTCGATTCCGGTACCGAAGGGGATACCGACCCCGGATGTCGGTCCGGTATAGGCCGCCAGGTGTCCGACCGGAATTTTGTCAGCGGCAAAAGTACTGCCGGCAAAAGCTAATGAAGCAACCAACAAACTGCCCAACATGATCGATCTGCGCATTGTCTTCCTCCCTTGGGTTAACGATGGCCCGTCTTGCGGGATATCGAGGTAAAACCAGCCTGCTCAATATGAGAAGGGGTACAACTTCCAGTAAGCCTTGATCATCTTCCAGCGATGAGCCAGACCGTCCGGTTCAAAGATCAGAAACAGGATGATTGCCAAGCCGATCGACATCTCCTTGATATAGGCCAGCGCCTGGGTCAGGCCGGGGGCGTTGTGCCCGACCAGGCCGACCCCGGCTTCCATCAGTTCCGGCAGCAGCACCATAAACGCTGTCCCCAGCAGTGTCCCCATGACCGAACCGAGGCCGCCGATGATGACCATCCCCAGAAACTGGATCGACAAGATGATGGTGAATCCTTCAGCCGAGACGAAGCCGAGATAGTGGCCGAACAGGGCGCCGCCGACCCCGGCATAAAAGGAAGCGATGCCGAACGAGAGGATACGGTACTTGGTCAGGTTGATGCCCATGATTTCGGCAGAAAGGTAATGGTCGCGTACGGCGATAAAGGCCCGTCCGTCACGGCTGCGCAACAGGTTGGTGCCGAACAGGAACGTGATCACCAGGTAGAACAGCACGACGTAGAAATAGCGCTGGTCGTTATCGAATTCAAAGCCGAAGAGTGAAAACGGGTTGGCCATCGCGCCGTAGGCGCCGCCGGTGAACCAGTCGGCGCGGGAAAAGAAATCCTCCAGAATAAACTGCGAGGCGAGGGTCGCGATCGCCAGGTAGAGACCCTTGATGCGTCCGGCCGGGATGCCGACGATCAGTCCGACCGCCATGGTCATCATCCCCGCCAGCGGGATACAGAAAAAGACCGGCAGGCCGGTGGTATTGTTCAGCCAGGCCGAGGCAAAGGCCCCGAAGCCGAAAAATACCGCGTGGCCGAGAGAAATCTGTCCGGTGAAGCCGACAACGATATTCAGCCCCAGCGCGGCAATTGCGAAATAACCGATCTGGATGCCGAGGTTGAGAAAGTAGGGGTTGAGAAAACTTGGAGCGATCAGCAGAAAAATTACCGATACGATCGCCACCCGGCGTGCCAGAGGCGTCGGGAAAATAGTGGTGTCCTGCTCATAGGTGGTGCGGAACTCGCCGCATTTCATGCGTGAATGGGCCGATGCCATAAGTCAGATCCTCTCGATATCCTTGGTTCCAAACAGGCCGTAGGGTTTGATCATGAGGATGATCACCAGGGCGTAGAAGGGGGCGATGGTGTACATGTTTCCCAGGTGCAGCCACTGACTGTCGAAAAATTCAGCCAGATTCTCGAGTACACCGATGATCAGACCACCGACGATCGAGCCGATGATCGAGTCCAGGCCGCCGAGGATGACCACCGGGAAAACCTTGATGCCGAAAAAAGACAGGGCCGAGGAAACACCGTTGATCATACCGACGACCACGCCGGCCATCGCCGAAACCATCGCCGAAATCGCCCAGGAAGCGGCAAACACTTTCTTGACCGAAATCCCCAGACTCTGGGCAACCTGCTGGTCGAAGGCGGTTGCCCGCATCGCCAGGCCCATCTTTGAGTACTTGAAGAAATAGTAGAAGCCGATCATGATCACCACCGAGATGACCATGCTCATGACGTAAGCCGTCTGTACCTGCAATCCCAGAATGTTGATCGATTCGGTTTCGAAGACCTGTGGATAAGATTTGGCATAGCCGCCGAAGATCCAGCTCATCAGCGATTGGAAAAACATTGACAGGCCGATGGTGACCATGATCACCGAGATGATCGGTTCGCCGATCATCGGTCTTAAAACCACCATCTGCAGCAGGATACCGAAGAACACCATAAAGACGAGAGTGATCGGAAAGCCGATATAGAAGGGGAGTCCAAACTTGACCAGCAGTGCCCAGCAGGTCCAGGCACCGATCAGCAGAAATTCTCCTTGGGCAAAGTTGACGATCTGGGTCGATTTGTAGATCAGCACAAAGCACATGGCGACCACCCCGTAAAGGGTGCCGACAATCAGGCCGTTGACGATCAGTTGGGTCAGTAATTCATAATTCACAGGCATCTCCTTGAAAACTGTTCAAGGTTTCAGGTTCTGAAACCGATCTTCGTATTCTGCCGTTAAACCGCCGACTGCAGAGGGTTCTGCTTCCGGTTCTCGGCCGGACTGTCAGGCAGCAGGTCGATCACCCGGACATCGGTCTGGATCCGTGATTTGTTGCCGTCCTGAAAGGTGATCACCGTATCGATATGAACAATCTCCTCATCGGAGTAGATCGTATCGATGATCTCGGCGTATTTTTCCTTGATCACCCCGCGACGCACCTTACGGGTCCGGGTCAGCTCACCGTCATCGGCATCCAGCTGTTTGTAGAGCAGCAGAAATTTGCGGATCCGCTGAGCATCGGGCAGGGTGACGTTGACCTGTTCGACCTCTTGCCGGATCAGATCGTAGACCTCTGGCTGGGCCGAGAGGTTGATGTAGTTGGTGAAGGCGAGGCCGCGCTGCTCGGCCCATTTGGCGACAATCTCGTAGCGGATGCAGATGATCGATGCGAGGTAGGGACGTTCATCCCCCTGAATCACCGCCTCGGCAATAAACGGCGAGAATTTCAGCTTGTTCTCGATAAATTGCGGTGAAAAACGTGAGCCGGTCGAGGTCTCAGACAGGTCGGAGATCCGGTCGATGACCACCAGGTGACCATTCTCCTGTTTGAAATAACCGGCATCGCCGGTATGCATCCAGCCATCTTCCAGGGTTTCGGCGGTTGCTTCGGTATTTTTGTAGTAACCGAGGAACATGCCGCGTGATTTGGCGACCACCTCGCCGACACCGTTGCTGTCGGGGTTGTGGATGCGCACCTC
>JAADGW010000010.1 GCA_013152145.1 Deltaproteobacteria bacterium | reverse complement strand
GGCCTGTTTACCCTGCTGCCGAGTTGCTGTCTCGGTGGCTGCGGGCAGGCCCCGGCGGTGATGGTCGGGCAGCGTTTTTATGGAGATCTGACGATCGAAACGGTCGATGCGTTGATCGCTGAATTGCGTCGGGAGGCTTCCACGTGAGTACCCCGCAACTGCTGTTTAAAAATCGCCGCCCCGACGAGACGGTTTTCCTCGACGGCTACCGGGCCAGCGGTGGTTACCAGGGACTGGAGCAGGCGCTGAAAGGCATGACCCCGGAGGAGATCCGCCTGCTGGTCAAAGAGGCGAACCTGCGCGGCCGCGGCGGGGCCGGTTTTCCGACCGGGGTGAAGTGGAGCTTCTTTCCCGCCGAGGCCCCGGGGCCGAAATATCTGGTCTGCAACTGCGACGAGATGGAGCCGGGGACCTACAAGGATGGCGAGCTGCTGCTGGCTGATCCACATCAGCTGGTTGAAGGGATGATCCTCTCCGCCTTTGCTCTGCAGACCGATGTCGGTTACATCTTTATCCGCTACGCCTATCAGCGGCAGGCGGAAAACCTGCGCCGGGCGATTGCCGAAGCCGAGGCGGCCGGTTATCTCGGTAAGAATATCCTCGGCAGCGGCTTCGATTTTGCGCTGCATGTGCATGGCAGCGCCGGGCGCTACATTCTCGGTGAAGAGACGGCGTTGCTCAACGGGTTGGAGGGGAAGCGCCCCAATCCACGTTTAAAGCCACCATTTCCGGCCACCCGTGGGTTGTTCGGGCAGCCGACCACGGTCAACAATGTCGAGACGCTGGCCAATATTCCACACATTGTTACCGGTGGGGCTAGCTGGTTCCGCGGCTTGGCTCTGACTCCCGGCAGTTCCGGAACCAAACTGTACGGCCTGTCTGGACATCTCAATGTTACGGAATGTTTTGAACTGCCGGTAGGGATTCCCCTGCGGGAAATTGTGGAAAACTACGGCGGCGGGGTTTGGCAGCAGCGCAAGTTCAAGGCCTGCCTGCCCGGCGGCGCTTCGACTCCCTACCTGACGGCCGCGCAGATGGATACGGCGCTCGATTTCGACAGTCTGGAGAAGGTCGGTAGCCGGTTCGGGACGGCCGGGGTGACGGTCTTCGACGACCGGACCTGCATGGTGGCGGTAACGCTCAACCTGATCCGCTTTTTCGCCCGCGAAAGCTGCGGCTGGTGCACGCCCTGTCGCGACGGTCTGACCATGGTGCGCTGGTTGCTGGAAACCATCGAATCGGGGCAGGGGACAGGGGAACATCTGGAGATGTTGAAAGAACAGTTGCTGAATATCCGCGGCAACAGCTTCTGCGCCCTCGCCGAAGGGGCGATGGGACCGGTTGACGGGCTGCTGCGGCTTTTCGAACAGGAAATCATTGACCATCTGGAGGCCGGTAAATGCCCGGTCACCGGAAACCGGACGATCTGAATTTATGCCGACACTGACCATCGACAACCAGCAGGTGACCGTTCACGACGGGGCCACCGTTTTTGAAGCTGCCGAGCAGTTGGGAATTGTTATCCCCCATTTCTGCTACCATAAGGCGCTCGGTGCGGTCGGTGCTTGTCGTATGTGTGCGGTGACCGTGCACGCGGGAATTTTCAAAGGCTTGCAGATGGCCTGCCTGCTGAAAGTTGAAGAGGGGATGGTGGTGACCACCGGCGACCCGCGGTCGGTCGAGTTTCGCGCCCGGGTCGCAGAGTGGCAGATGCTCAACCATCCGCACGACTGTCCGGTTTGTGACGAAGGGGGCGAGTGTCAGCTGCAGGAGATGACCATCGCCGGCGGTCACGGCCGCCGCCGCTACCGGGGGGAAAAGCGCACCTACAACAATCAGCAGCTCGGTCCCTTTATCGCCCAGGAGATGAATCGCTGCATCCAGTGTTATCGCTGCGTGCGGACTTATCGGGATTACTGCGGCGGGCGCGATTTCGGTGTCATGGGATCGCGCAACCGGGTTTTTTTCGGCCGCTTCCAGGCGGGTCCGCTGGAGAGTGATTTCTCCGGGAATATCGTCGATGTCTGTCCGACCGGGGTTTTGACCGATAAAACTTACCGGTTCAAGAGCCGCCATTGGGATCTGCAGGAGGCGGCATCGGTCTGTCCCCACTGTTCACTCGGTTGTGCGACGCTTCCCGGTGGCCGCTATCGCGAACTGCAGCGGGTCCGCAGTGGTATCAACGAGCAGGTCAACGGCTGCTTTATTTGTGATCGCGGCCGCTTCGGCAGCAGCTATGTCAACCATCCGGACCGGCCGCGCCAGGCGCGCCTCGCCGAGCAGCCGGTGACGGTTGTCGACGCCCTGCAGCAGTTGGCCGGGCAGGCCCGCGAACTGATCGAAACGCACGGGCCGGAGGCGGTGCTGCTGCTCGGTTCGAGCCGGGCGACCCTGGAAACCAACTGGTTGCTGCAGCGCTGGGCGGCGGAGCTCGGTTGCCGGCCGCCGCTGCTGGCAGCGCACACGCCGCGTCATCAGGCGGCCCGGGTTGCGGCGTTCGACCTGGCCGATCGACTGGCCTCGCTGGCAGAGGTCCGGCAGGCTGATCTGCTGGTGCTGTTCGCTGTCGATCCCCTGGCCGAAGCACCGCTGCTGGCGGTCGCCCTGCGGCAAGCGGTGCGTAACGGCGGACGGGTGCTGGTTTACGATCCGCGCCCGGTGGAGCTGCCTTGTGAGTTTGAGCATCAGTCCCTGACCGTTTTACAGATCCGGAATTTGCT
Organism: Deltaproteobacteria bacterium; assembly: GCA_013152145.1. Classification (GTDB taxonomy): domain Bacteria; phylum Desulfobacterota; class Desulfuromonadia; order Desulfuromonadales; family Geopsychrobacteraceae; genus Malonomonas. The sequence goes on along the minus strand of JAADGW010000010.1, from coordinate 4,927 downwards.
GGCAGAGGAGACGGTGGAATCAACCCTGCTGCGCGAGCTGTTGGATCGGGCCGCGCGGCCGGTGCTGATCGGTGGTGGTGATCTGCTCGGTGCCGGTGGGCTGCGGCATTTGCAGCGACTCGCGACGAAGGCTTCCAGTGCGTTGCGGCCCTGTCTGGTTCACCCGGTCCTCGGCGGTCCGAACAGTTTCGGCAGTGCCTTGCTCAGTCCGCCGGAACCGGGTGAGGATGACCTGCTGACGCGGCTGGAAAGCGGCCGGGTCAAAATGCTGGTCTGCCTGGAAACCGACCCGCTGCTCGAAGCTCCGGACGGGGAACGTTTTGCCGATACCCTGACCCGGCTTGACGAGCTGGTGGTTTTCGATTACCTGCCGACCCCGCTCAGTGTTCATGCAACGCTGTTTATTCCCAGTACCGCGCCGGTTGAGGCGGCGGGAAGTTTTATCAATAACGAGGGACGGCTACAACTGTTCGGTCGGGTGATTGAACCGGGGTTGCCGATTGCCGTGACCGGCGGCGGTGATCATCCGCCGCGGGAATTCTTTACCGTCACCCCCGGCAGCGATCCGCAACCGGCCTGGCAGCTGCTGCAACAGCTGCTCGGCGGCCGCGCTGATCTGCAGGCTGTCCGGCAACGGATGCAGGTGGCACTGCCGTGCCTGGCCGGGTTTGCCGAGTTACAGCCGGGCGGCCCGGGTCTCCGGGCGGCTGCTGCCGTCGCGCCCGGTCGGTTTGAGGAGTCCCTGCCGGAACAGCCGCTCGGGAGCCTGCAACTGCTGGTGACCCCGGCCCGTTACGGCAGTGATCTGTTCAGTCGCTATGCGGACAAGCTTGCACCGCGGTTCAGCGCCGCAGGCATCATCCTCAACCCGCAGGATGCCGCTGAGCGTGGTCTGAACGCCGGGGAGCGGGTGATTCTGGATACCGACGCGGGCAGCTACCGCCTGCCGCTGACCTGTCACGCAGGGCTGGCCGCGGGGTGTGCGCTGGTGGAAAACAGCGCCGCTTTTCCGCACCTGGTCCCGGGGGGTGAACTCGGTTTCTGTCAGGTCTCCGCGGAGGTCGCTCATGACTGAACAGCTGATCATGCTCGGTCTGATCCTGGTGAAGTTGCTGCTGGTCTTCGGCGTCATCCTTTCCATGGCCGCCTATCTGGTGCTCGCCGAGCGGAAGATTCTGGCGCGGATGCAGCTGCGTTACGGTCCGAACCGGGCCGGGCCGGGCGGCATGATGCAACCGATGGCCGATCTGATCAAGCTGTTGACCAAAGAAGATTTCGTTCCGGCCCAGGCGGATAAATGGCTGTTTCTGCTGGCCCCCGGGTTGTCGGCACTGACGGCACTGCTGACGTTCGCGGTCATCCCCTTCGGCCCGCCGCTGCAGATTTTCGGTCAGACCGTCCCGCTGGTGATCTGCGATCTGAATATCGGCCTGCTCTACTTTCTCGGTCTTTCTTCTCTGGCGGTCTACGGTATGGCGCTCGGCGGCTGGGCCTCGAACTCAAAATATTCGCTGCTCGGTGCGATCCGCGGTCTGTCGCAGCTGATCAGTTATGAACTGGCGATGGGTTTGTCGGTGGTGCCGGTAGTGATGATGGCGCGCTCCTTTTCTCTGACCGAGATTGTTCTGGCGCAGCAGCAGATCCCCTTTGCGCTGCTCAATCCCCCGGCGTTTCTGATTTTTCTGATCAGCATTGTCGCCGAGAGCAAGCGGATCCCGTTTGACCTGCCGGAATCGGAGAACGAACTGGTCGGCGGCTTTCATACCGAGTACTCGGGGATGCGCTTTGGACTGTTTTTTGTCGGCGAATATATCAATATGGTGATTCTGGGCTCGATGCTGACGGTGCTGTTCCTCGGCGGCTGGTCCGGTCCCTGGCTGCCGGGCGTGGTCTGGTTTATCATCAAGGTGCTGGCGATCTGTTTCTTTTTTATCTGGGTACGCGGCAGCATGCCGCGTCTGCGCTATGATCAACTGATGAACTTCGGCTGGAAGGTGCTGCTGCCGCTGGCCTTGTTGAACGTGCTGATCACCGGTGCCGTACTGTTGTGGATAGGATAGCGGATGCCACTGCTGCGTGACATAAAAGGCTCTTTTCAGCCCTTCTGGGTGACCCTGCGCAACATGTTCCGCAAGCCGGTGACGGTGCAGTACCCGGAACAGCGGCCGGAGCTGCCGGAGCGTTACCGGGCGCGGCTGATCCTGACCCGTGACCCGGACGGCGCGGAACGCTGCGTCGCCTGTTATCTGTGCAGCGCGGCCTGTCCGGTCGACTGTATCTCGCTGCAGGCGGCTGAGGCGGAGGATGGCCGCCGTTACGCGGCCTGGTTCCGGCTCAACTTTGCCCGCTGTATCTTCTGCGGTCTCTGTACCGAGGCCTGTCCGACCCTGGCGATTCAGGTCACGGCGGATTTCGAGCTGGCGGGGCGGGACCCCCTCAAACTGGTGTATGAAAAAGAAGATCTGCTGGTCGATCACTGCGGCCGGCAGCCGGACTACAATTTTTACCGGCAGACCGGGATCGGCGTGACCGCTCCGCGGGGCGGCAATCCCGGCGAGTCGCCACCGGTTGATGTCAAGGATCTGCTGCCATGACGGCGACCCTGCTGTTCTATATTCTCGGCGCTATCGCCGTGATCGCAACCCTGCTGGCGATCACCCGGAAAAATCCGGTGCACGCGGTAATCTATCTGGTCAACAGTTTTTTTGCCCTGGCCTTACTCTTTTACCTGCTCGGAGCTCCTCTGCTGGCGGCCTGGGAGCTGATTATTTATGCCGGGGCGATTATGGTGCTGTTCCTGTTCATCATCATGATGTTGCAGCTGTCTCCCACCTCCGACACGATCGGTTCGGGAGAAACCCGACGGCAGTGGATTCCGGTCATGTTGCTGACCCTGGCGCTGGCGACCTGTACCCTGCTGCTGACCGCTCTCGACCCGAGCGGTGCCGAAGCGGTGCCGCGCTGGTATGCTTCGCCGCGCGATTTCGGCTACGCGCTGTTCAAGGAATACGCCCTGGCGATTGAAATTGTCTCCTTCCAACTGCTGTTTGCGGCGGTCGGCGCTTTTTATATCGGCCGCCCGGAGCGCAAGAAAACCGAGCCCGGAGGTGCCGAATGATCGTTCCGTTGGAACATCTGCTGATCCTTGCGACAATCCTGTTTCTGCTCGGCTTCGGCTGTGTGCTGGCGCGGCGTAACCTGATCATGATTCTGATCGGCATCGAGGTGATGATCAACGCGGCCGGTCTGACCCTGGTGGGGGCCTCGGCCTACTGGCAGCAGGTCGACGGGCAGATTCTGGTAGTTTTTCTGATGGCGATGACCTCTGCCGAGGTGTCGATTTCCCTGGCGATGGTCGTCTATTTACAACGGCGCAAAGGCTCGATCGACGTGCGTTCTTTTGACGAAATGAGGGGTTGATGGCGCTGCTGCTGATCCTGATGTTGTTGCTGCCCCTGTTCGGCGGGGTGATTAACGCCTGCTGGGGAAGCCGTCTGCCGCGTCCTTTTCCGGCGCTGATTGCCAGTGCTGCGGTGATCGGCAGTTTTCTGGCCTGCCTCGCTGTCCTGCCGGCGGCCGGTGAGGGTCTGCGGACCACCCTGTTTACCTGGCTCTCCAGCGGCAGCTTTCGGGCCGAGGTCGGCCTGCTGTTCGATCCGCTGGCGGCGATCATGGCGCTGATGGTGACCGGTGTGGCCAGCCTGATCCATCTCTATGCCGCCGGTTACATGGAGGAAGAGCGGGATCAGGCCCGTTTTTTCGCGCTGCTCAACCTGTTTGTTTTTGCCATGTTGACGATTGTCCTCGCCGATAACCTGCTGCTGCTGTTCCTCGGCTGGGAGGGGGTCGGTTTCTGCTCCTACGGGCTGATCGGTTTCTGGTACCGCAAGACCGAAAATGCCGTCGCCGGGCGCAAGGCCTTTATCGTCACCCGCGTCGGCGATCTGTTTTTCACCATCGGTCTGCTCTGGTTGTTCGCCCTGCTCGGGACTGTCGGTATCGAGGAGATCAACCGCCGGGTGCTGGAACTCGACCCGACCACGCTGACGATTATTGCGTTGCTGTTGCTGTGCGGGGCCTGCGGTAAAAGCGCACAATTGCCGTTGATGACCTGGTTGCCGGATGCGATGGCCGGGCCGACCCCGGTTTCGGCGCTGATTCATGCCGCGACCATGGTCACCGCCGGGGTTTACCTGCTCTGTCGGATGTTTCCGCTGGTTTCCTCTTCACCGTTGGCGATGGGGGTGATTGCCAGCGTCGGGGCGTTAACGGCTTTTTACGCCGCCAGCTGCGCTCTGGCACAACGGGAGATCAAGCGGGTGCTCGCTTATTCGACCATGAGTCAGGTCGGTTATATGTTCATGGCGGTCGGGCTGGGCAGCGTATCGGCGGCGATGTTTCATCTGCTGACCCATGCATTCTTCAAGGCCCTGTTGTTCATGGGCGCCGGTTGCCTGATTACCCTTGCCGGGCATGAGAACGATATCTACCAGATGGGGGGCATGCGGCAGCGTTCCAAACCGGTTTTCTGGTTGTTTCTGGCGGGGCTTATTTCCCTCGCCGGGGCTCCGTTGAGCGGCGGCTTTTTCTCCAAGGATCTGATCCTGGCAACGGCCTTTGCCAAGGGGGACCCCTTCCATCTGGCCCTTTACGGCATCGGGGTGCTGACCGCCGCGATCACCTCTTTTTACAGTTTCCGCCTCGCCTACCTGGTCTTTGCCGGGGACTTCCGCGGCGAGGAACTCCCCCACGAGCTGCCGAAACTGATGCTCTGGACTTTGCCGCCGTTGGCGGTGCTCGCCCTGGCCGGTGGGTTGTTGAATCTGCCGCATCTGTTCGGTGGAGATTCCTGGCTGACCGGCTGGCTGGGAGGTGAAGCAGAGCCGTTGTCATTGCCTCTGCAGACCGAGTACCTGCTGCTCGGGAC
>JAADGW010000102.1:13151-13608 GCA_013152145.1 Deltaproteobacteria bacterium | reverse complement strand
TCGGTATTCGGCTGCAACCATCATCGGCGACCGGACCTCCGAGGGTCCGCTCAGAGCCGGAAAAACCATGCTTGACGCCCTCATATTTCCGAAAATGATCACTTTGGCAAACCATCCCCCGTCAAGCGCTTTATCTCTTTAAGACTGTCAAAGAATTTGACAGTTGAGATAAATCTGTGCGGTTGAACTGTCTAAAAAATTTCCACTTAATGGTCAGCCAGAACCTTTCCTACTGATTATTTCCCGTTATATTTTATGTGGTTATCGGTCGATTCCGGTTTCTGGCACCCTCCTTGCCATTCTGATTCAGCAGTTAATCGAACAAAAAGGAGACTACAGTGAAAAAGATGATTCTGTCGTTGAGTGTTCCGGTTGCCGCGACCCTGCTTTTTTCAGGTTGCGACGGCCCGGGATATTGACGGGAGCCGGCGGTGTTTTGCGAATCTGCCTGGACCGG
>JAADGW010000102.1:0-13131 GCA_013152145.1 Deltaproteobacteria bacterium | reverse complement strand
TGCCGGGATTGTTCCTGCTGGCGGTTATCAGTGGAGCCGGCTGGCTTTGGAGCCGCCGAAACGCATCGAGAGAACCTGCCGGCGGGACCTGTTCCCGCTGCGGCGGTAAGGTGCAGGAGGTCTATTTCCGCTGCCCGCACTGTGGCGATACTCTCAAGCATAATTGTCCCGGCTGCAGCCGGGTGGTGGATCAGAACTGGGATTTTTGTCCCTATTGCCGAACGGCCCTGAAGGCTGCGGCGGAACAACCGGTAACCACCGTGGAAACAGATCAATCAACAAACCCCTCAAACCGAAGGAGAACAGGATGAAAACCAATCGTAAACTGATTGCGGTAACGGCAGTTCTGGCCATCGTGGCCATGGCGGTTCCGGGCTTTGCCGGAATGAATAACGGCTCGAATTCCCAGCTGAAGAGTGGACCAGCGGCAGTGACCGACACAGCGTCCCTGACCGCTGAACAGCAGCAAAAGGTTGCGGATATCCAGGCCCGCTATCAGCCGGAACTGCAGGATCTGCAACAGAAACTCAACGCAAAACAGGACGCGTTTAATGCCGCCCGCAGTGATGACGCCACGACGGTCGGTCAGCTCAATAACCTCGAGAATGAGCTGTCCTCTCTGGAACGGGCTTATCTGACCAAGTTGGATCAGGCCAATCAGGAGCTGAGCCTGGTCGCTGGCACCGGCTATGGTCCCCAGTTTGCCTGCGACAACCGGGGTGGCAATCATGGCAACATGATGCAGGGTAACATGATGCGAGGCGGTATGATGATGGGTAACATGATGCAGGATGGTCGCAGTGTCGCTAACGCTGATTGCTGCCGGTAACTGGTTTGCCGACACCTGTCGAGAACAAAGGCTGTGCGACGGTGGTCAATTCATTATTCGACGCTATGCTTGAAAGAGCTATCCGGGCTCGAAGGGCCCGGATAGCGTATCTCTGAAGCCACAATCATAAAACAACCATGCCAAACCGTACAGGAGGTCAAAACCATGGGTTATTACTACAGTAAAGAACTACCCCTGTCCTTTGATGATGCCGTGACACGAGTGACTGCAGAACTCAAACTGGAGGGGTTCGGTGTTCTGACCGAAATTGATGTCAAGCAGACGCTGAAGAACAAACTCGATGTCGATTTCCGAAAATATCGGATTCTCGGTGCCTGCAACCCGACCTTTGCCTATCGGGCCCTGCAGTCCGAAGCCCATATCGGCACCATGTTACCCTGCAACGTCATTGTTCAGGAATATGAGGATGGTCGGGTCGAAGTTGCCGCGGTTGATCCGATTGCCTCGATGCAGGCGATCGACAATCCGGCGCTGGGGGATATTGCAACCCAGATACAGGGCAAGCTGCACAAAGTGATCGACAGCCTGTGAAATTTGTAACTCTTCAGCACCCTGAGGTCGTCTGACCGAGTAGAGACAAATTCTTGGGAGCCTGCCGATCTTCATAACAACCTACGGCCGGACCGGTTGATCGGTCCGGCCGTATCGCTTCGACTTACGGTCGAGGAATAAATGGAACTCAACGATGATGAGTTATTGGAATCAAAACTGGCTGTGTGGCCCGGGAAGCGGTTTTCACGGCATCTGGGGCATGATCATCCCTCTGGCCTTCTGGTTGTTGATCATCTTTCTGGCGATCTGGTTTTTCCAGCTGTTTTTCCGTAAAAAGAATCGACAGCCGATCGCTTCGGTACAGGAGCTGCTGAAACATCGCTATGCCGCTGGAGAGATCGACCGGGAAGAGTTTGAACGACTGAAACGGGAATTGCGGGAATAAACCGCCGGTTCCTTCAGCTTGATGATTGCTGTTCCGCGACCGGTTTGCAGGCGGCCCACAAAAGGCAGAAGACACCCAGACTGATCCCGATGTCGGCCAGGTTGAATGCCGGCCAGTGCCGACTCCGCCAGTAAAAATCCAGAAAATCGACGACATAGCCGCGCACGATCCGATCAAAACCGTTACCGAGCGCCCCGCCCAGAATCAGGCTGTAGCCGAGCGCCTCCATGCGGCGTTGCGGGCGACGTAACATTGACGACCAGCCAGATCGACACCGCGAGCGTCAGCCCGATAAAGAAGTAGCGCTGCCAGCCACCGGCGTCGGCAAGAAAACTGAACGCCGCCCCGGTGTTCCAGACATGCACCAGATTGAAAAAACCGGTCAGGGGAATGCTCTGGCCGTAATACATCAGGGTCTGGACGGCCGCCTTGGTTGCCTGGTCGGCCGTCATCACCAGCAGCGCCAGCGACCACCAACGCCAAGTACCGGCCGCTGCACTGCTGCGGACGCTGTCAACAGACATCATTCTTCTCCGCGGTTAAATCCGGTTCGCCGACCCGCTGCCGGGGCGGCGAACCGATGGAGGTCATCGGAGCTCATTTACGCAGCAATCGCAGACCGTTGAACATTACCAGCAGACTTGCCCCCATATCGGCGAAGACCGCCATCCACATGGTCGCCTGGCCGAGGAAGGTCAGCACGATAAACACCGCTTTTATCCCCAGCGCAAGGGTAATATTCTGGGTGAGGATGGCTGCGGTCGTACGCGACAGGCGTAAAAAGGTCGGCAGCTTGCGCAGGTCATCATCCATCAGCGCCACGTCGGCGGTTTCGATGGCGGTGTCGGTACCGGCCGCGCCCATGGCGAAGCCGATATCGGCGCGGGCCAGTGCCGGAGCATCGTTGATGCCGTCGCCCACCATGCCGACTTTGGCTGAGCCGCCGACCAGCGACTCGACGGTTGCCAGTTTATCCTCCGGCAACTGGTTGCCACGCGCTTCGTCGATACCGACCTGCTGTGCGATCGCCTCGGCCGTATGCGGATTGTCGCCGGTGAGCATCAGTGTCCTGACCCCCAGCGCATGCAGTTCAGCGATCGCCTGACGGCTGCTCTCCTTGATGGTGTCGGCGACCGCGAACAGTCCCAGGACCTCATCCCGGGTTGCCAGCAGGACTGCGGTTTTACCCTGCCGTTCCAGCTTGTCAAGCTGTTCCTCCAATTGTGGGGTCAGCAGCTCGAGCTCTTTGAGCAGGCGGTGATTGCCCAGGTGATACAGTTGGCCTTCGATTGTTCCGCGCACGCCGCGACCGGGGATCGCGGCAAACTCCGCGACCTCCGCCGGTTCCACCTCGTCCTCCGCAGCGCGAGCGATCGCCTGCGAGACCGGATGGTCGGAGCGGACCGCCAGGCTGGCGGCCAGGTGCCGCACCTGCCGCGGGTCACCGGACAGAACCTCGAAATCGGTCTGCTCGGGTTTGCCGTGGGTGATCGTACCGGTCTTGTCCAGCGCCAGAATGGCCAGCTTGCGGCCGCTTTCGAGATAGGCACCGCCCTTGATGAGAATACCTTTGCGGGCCGCAGTGGCCAGCCCGCTGACGATGGTCACCGGGGTGGAGATAACCAGCGCGCAGGGACAGGCCACCACCAGCAGCACCAACGCCTTGTAGAACGAATCGACCCAGGTTGCGTCGAACAGCAGCGGCGGGAGCAGGGCCGTGGTCAGGGCGACGGCGAAAACCGCCGGGGTATAAATCCGGGCGAACTGATCAACGAAGCGCTGGGTGGGAGCGCGGCTGCCCTGTGCGGACTCCACGGCGTGAATGATCCGCGCCAGCGTGGTGTTCGTGGCCAGCGCCGTCACCCGGTATTCAAAAGACCCCGACTCGTTGATGGTGCCGGCGAAGACCGGGTCGTTTTCAGCTTTTTCCACCGGCAGGCTTTCGCCGGTGATCGGTGCCTGATTAACGGTCGAACGGCCGGAGACGACCTCGCCGTCCAGCGCGATCCGTTCGCCCGGCTTGACCCGCACCACGGCGTCGAGCGCCACACTTCCGGCCGGGACCTCCTGCCAGCTGCCGTCGGGCTGCCGGACGGTCGCTGTCTCCGGGGCAAGGTCCATCAGCCCACGGATGGCATTGCGTGCCCGATCCAGTGATTTGGCTTCGATAATCTCTGCCAGTGCAAACAGGAACATGACCATCGCCGCTTCCGGCCAATGACCGATCAGGATCGCTCCGGTCACGGCAATCACCATCAACGCATTCATGTTCAGATTGCGGTTGCGCAGGGCGATAAGGCCCTTCTTGTAGGTCGGCAGGCCGCCGGTAAAAATCGCCAGCAGCGCCAGCGCGGCAACCGTCCAGTGGAAGCCGCCGTACCACCAGTAAACAGCTTCGGCGGCGGTCGCCGAAACGCCTGATACGATCATCGGCCAGCGTTTGCTTTTGACCGGTTCAGCCGGGGTTGAAATATCTTCGGTGGTCGAGCCGCCTACGACCTGCGCGGCCAGATCGAGCGATTTCAGCGTCGCCAGGATGGCGGGCAAAGCTTCGGGCGCATGTTGCAGTGTCAATTTGCGCTGGACCAGATTGAAATTGAGCGTCATCACATCGGGCATTCTGCCCAGTTTGTTGCGGATCAGCGCCTCCTCGGTGGGACAATCCATATTGGCGATGCTCAGCACCGTGGTCTGCCCCGCTGCTGAGATGTCGCGCACCGCCTGCATGCCGATGGCGGTCAGCGCTGCCTCCAGCGGTTCCGGCGACGGCAGCTGATGGATCACCGTGAGCTTGCGCTGCAGGAGGTTGAACTCCAGCGCCACCACCCCGGGCAGCTGCCCGAGCTTGTCACGGATCAGCGCCTCCTCGGTGGGACAGTCCATATTTTCGATCTGGTAAACCACACGGCTTTCACTCGTGCTCGACGGTTCGGCAAGAGGCTTTGAAGCGCTCTGGCAACCACAGCTATTGGATGTGCATCCGCTCATCGACGGCTCCTTTTGAATCTTTTTTTGGTAACTATTCAGTCAGAAGCCATCCATCGAGCTGCTGAATCTGCTGAATAGTTACTCTTTTTAAAGAGTAATTTGCTGCTTGACTTGTTTATTGAGCACCCTGAAGTTACTATAGAGTCAAGACTGATTATCGATGAAAGGAGTTTTCTCTGGTGAATGCGAAGCTGAAGATTGGAGAACTGGCGGGACAGACCGCCTGTCGGGTGGAGACGATCCGCTTTTACGAAAAGGAGGGGATGTTGCCGCCGCCGCCGCGCAGTGCCGGAAACTATCGTCTGTATGGGAAACAGCATGTCGAGCGGCTGCTTTTTATCCGCCGCTGTCGTTCACTTGATATGACGCTGGATGAGATCCGCCGGCTGCTGCAGATCCGGGATACCCCGCGGGATGATTGTTCCGCGGTCAACACTTTCCTCGATGAACACATCGGCCACATCGATGTCCGTATCGCGGAACTCGAACAGCTGAGAGCTCAACTCGATTCTCTCCGCCAGCGTTGCAGCGGAGCCGGAACTGCCGAGCAGTGCGGGATTCTCAAAGAACTCGGCTCGCGGTCACCGCACTGAGGGGCAAGCTCAGGCCACCCCGGCTTCGAGCTGATCGGATTGCTCCTGTGTCTGAGTGCGGCAGAGCTTCTTGAGCTCTACATCCTGTACCGGCCGTTTCCCCCGCTGTGCTGCGTGTCTGACCTGCAGCAGCAAGCGCTCGAGATCGAAACTGCGCGGATCGACCCCCAACCCTTCCAGTCGCTGGGCCAGACCGCGACGGCCGCTGTGTTTGCCGAGCACCAGGTGCCGTTGCAGGCCGACTTCGGCCGGGTCGAAGCCTTCGTAATTCAGCGGATTCTTCAACACCCCGTCGGTGTGCAGTCCCGATTCGTGAGAGAAGACCCGCTCGCCGACCACCGCCTTCCACTCCGGCACCGGGCGGGAGCTGGCCTTGCCGACCAGTTGTGAGAGGGCAACCAGGCGGCCGGTGTCGATGCCGGTTGCAACCCCGCAGGCGTGCTTGAGCGCCATTACCACCTCTTCGAACGCCGCGTTGCCGGCGCGCTCGCCCAGACCGTTGACCGTGGTATTGACAAACCGTGCCCCGGCGCGCAGTCCGGCGATGGCGTTGGCGGTGGCCATGCCGAGGTCATTATGGGTATGGATCTCCAGCGGCAGATCAACCCGTCGGCGCAGAAAGTCGATCTGTTCGAAGGTGGTGAAGGGATCGAGAATGCCGAGGGTGTCGCAGTAGCGGAAGCGATCGGCTCCTTCGGCGCGGGCAATCTGCAGTAACTCCAGCAGGAAAGCCTGATCGGCGCGACTGGCGTCCTCGGCGCCGACCGAGACGTACAGGCCGTGCTGCTTGGCGAAGCCGAGCGAACGCTTGAGCTGTTCTTTGACCCAGTTGCGGCTTTTATGCAGCTTGTTCTCGATCTGGATATCGGAAACCGACAGCGAGATATCGACCGCTGTTACGCCGGTTTCGAGCGAGGCCTGAATATCGGCGATCAGCGCCCGGTTCCAGGTGAGCAGCCGCGCCTTCAGCCCCAGCTCCACCAGCGCCCTGACATCCGCCTGTTCCTCAGCTCCCATCGCCGGGATACCGCACTCCAGTTCGCCGACGCCGATCTCATCCAGGCTGCGGGCGATACGGAGCTTCTCGGCCCGCGAGAAGACCACCCCGGCGGTCTGCTCACCGTCGCGCAGGGTGGTATCGTCGATTACAATCTTCTGTCCGGTCAAATCGTTCATAGGGACCTCACAAACGAAAAACCCCGTAGCTGTCACATGAATCACATGACGTACGGGGCGGCATTGCCAAAACCCGGCGACGTTGCCGGAGCGGGTGGTGCAGTTGTTGTAACTCTTCAGCGGCGCGATGGATGACCTCACGCTGCCCACTCCAAGGGTCGCATGAACCCTTGAAGTGGGCACCCCGAAGCTATCCTGCTGAATAGTTACCAGTTATTTTGAGCAAGAGCCGTGCCTTGAGCGGAACCGACGGCCCATCCCCGTCGAAAACTGCCCGCCGCTGAAAATCTGCATAAAAACATGGCAGCAGCTGCGCCGGCTGCCTGCACAATAGCCGGTTCGCAGCTGATCAGCCGAACCCCGGTACTGTAAGCGCGGATCAAACCAACTGGCAAGACTCTTGCTGGTATAGATCGGCAGCTACAATGCCGTAGTTCTCAACCATCCCTCCCAACGACGTGCGGGTTTGATTTGTCTCTGGATATTTCAGAAAGGATCAACCCTTGGCCCAAAAACCGAAAATCAAAGATCTGCTGAACGAGCGCGCCTGCCGACACAACACGACCAGAAAATCGGCCTGTAACGCCCCGATCCCGGGAGCAACGACCGGCGGCTGTGCCTTCGAAGGTGCGCAGATTTCGCTATTCCCGTTTGCCGACGCCGCCCATCTGGTTCACGGCCCGATCACCTGCCTGGGCTCCAGTTGGGAAACCCGGGCCAGTAGAACCGGCTGGCCCGGGATCGATCTGACCCAGGTTGGCCTGACCACCGATCTGTCGACCCGGGATGTGATCTTCGGTGCGGAAGAAAAACTGGCCGCGGCGCTCGATACGACGATCGAGCGCTACCGCCCGCAAGCGGTCTTCGTTTACTCGACCTGTGTCACGGCGCTGATCGGCGAGGATATCGACCTCGCCTGCCGACACGCCTCGGCACACCACGCGATCCCCTGCGTACCGGTGCACGCCCCCGGTTTCGTCGGCAGCAAGAACCTCGGCAGCCGGTTGGCCGGTGAGGCCGTGTTGCAGCATCTGATCGGCACCGCCGAACCGGAAGACATCAGTCCCTTCGCGATCAACCTGATCGGCGAATACAATGTCACCGGCGATATGTGGCAGTATACTCCGTTGCTCGAAGAGGCCGGTATCCGCGTGCTGGCAACCCTGAGCGGCGACGGCCGCATCGCCGCGATCCGCACCGCCCACCGGGCCGGACTCAATGTGCTGGTCTGTGCCAAGTCGCTGGTCAGCCTGACGCGCAAAATGCAGGCGCAGTACGGCATCCCCTGGATATCGGCCTCCTTTTACGGTCGTCGCGACACTTCGGAGAGTCTGTTGGCGATCGCTGCTGCGCTCGACGACGCGGCGCTGTTGCAACGGATGAAGCAGATCGTAAGCCGCGAGGAGGAGATTCTTGAAGCGCAGCTGCGCCCCTGGCGTGAGCGTTTTTCCGGTCTCAAGGCGGTGCTCAACACCGGCGGCAATAAGGCCTGGTCGATCGCCGCGGCGCTGCAGGATCTGGGGATCGAGGTGGTGGCGACGGCGGTCGGCAAATCGACCGAGAGCGATCGGGAGAAGGCCCGCCGGTACCTGGGAGCGCAAGGGGTGCTGATGGACAAGCCGGGGCAACAGCAGGCACAGATTATTGAGGAGAGCGGCGCACAGCTGCTGCTGGCCGGCGGGCGTTCGCTCTATACCGCGATCAAACAGGGGATCGCCTTTATCGATGTCAACCAGGAGAAGAAGAAGAGTTACGGCGGCTACCGGGGGTTGCTCAACCTTGCCGAAGATCTCAAGGTCGCCCTGGAAAGCCCGGTTTTCAGGAATGTCGGCAGGAGGGCGCCATGGCAGAAGTAATCCACCGCAGCGCCAAGCCGCTGCAGGTCAATCCGTTCAAGTTGTCGCAGCCGATGGGGGCGGCGCTGGCCTTCTTCGGCGTCGATCGCTGCATGCCGCTGATGCATGGCGGCCAGGGCTGTACCAGCTTCACCAAGGTTTTCTTTACCCGCCACTTCTGTGAGCCGATCGCCATTCAGACCACGGCGGTGACCGATATCACGGCGATTCTCGACGGCGGCGATGTCGGAATCACCGAAGCGGTGCACAACCTCTGCCGGAAGGTCACGCCCAGCCTGATCGGCCTGCACACCACCGGCCTGAGCGAGACCAAGGGGGATGACATTCGCGGTATCGCCGGGATGATCGAAGCGCCGCTGGTGTATGTCAACACCCCCGATTATGAAGGCGGTTTTGCAAGCGGTTGGGCGCTGGCAACCCGGGCGATGATCGAACAGTTAGTGACGCCGCAGACACAGCTCAACGACAATCGGGTGGTGCTGTTACCGCATGCTTCGCTGCGCCCGATCGAGGTCGAGAAGATCAAAGAGTTCATCGCCGCTTTCGGTTTCAACGTTCTGGCCCTGCCTGATCTGTCGACCTCCCTCGATGGCTATCTCGGCGAGAAACAGAGTGCACTCTCCGGCGGTGGTATCTCGCTCGAGGAAATCCGCGGGCTGGCTGCTGCCGGTCTGGTGATCAGCGTCGGTGCCTCGATGCGCAGCTGCGCGGCGGCGCTGCAGGCCAAAAACCGCTTGCTCCGCCACCAGCATTTCGATCATCTGCAGGGGCTGTTCGCCACCGACCGCCTGGTCGAGCTGCTGCTCACCGAAGCCGGGCTTACCCGGCCGCCCGCAGCGGTGGAGCGCTGGCGCAGCCGGTTACAGGATGTTATGCTCGATGGTCATTTCACCCTCGGCCAATGCCGTTTTCTGCTCACCGGCGAACCGGACCAGCTGGCCGGGCTCGCTGCCGCATTGCACGAAGTCGGCGGTAAGCTGAATGTGGCGATCGCCACGGTCGACTCGCCGCAGCTCGAAAAACTGCCGGTGGCGCGGGTCCTGGTCGGTGACCTGGAGGATGCTGAGAATTCGGCGGCAGATTTCGACGTGATGATCAGCAACGGCCACGCCGAGGCGCTGGCCCATCGTCGGCAGAAGGGTCTATTGCTGCGCGGCCTGCCGAACTGGGAACAGCTTGGTGACCAGCTGAAGAATGATATCCTCTACGAGGGGGGATGCTATTTTCTGCTCGAAGCGGTCAATACGGCCCTGAAGACGGAAAAATCACCGGCAGAACCCGAGCGGAGCGAAAACCGATGACAGCGTACTACAGCGATATTATCCGCAAATACGCGGCCGATACCAGTCGCGCCGGAACCCTTGAAAATGCTGACGGGACCGGAGAGGTCGGCCTGTCTTCGGCTGAGGTCGGCCGACGGCTGGCGGTGCGTTTTGCGCTTCATCTTGAGCAGGAGCGAATCGTCGTTGTGCGTTACCAGGTCTTTGGCTGCGGTTTTACCATGGCCGCCTGTGCGGCCGCCGCCGAACTGGCCGAGGGACAGCGACTGAGTGATGCTGCGGCGTTCGATATCGCGGCGGTCAACCGACGTCTGGGTGGCTTGCCTGACGAACGAAGCTACTGTGCAGCGCTGGCCGTCGAGGCGCTGCAGGCGGCGGTCAGCAGTGTGCGACAGAAAATATCCAGGGTTGCCGCTACGGTCGATCCGGCGGCAGCCGAATCCGGCCCGCGCCTGAGCGCCGCAAATCCGCTCTACCGTGTCCTGATCGACAGCCCGGCAGTGAACCGGATCGCGCCAGAAGACCGTCAGCTTTTTGCCTGTCTGATGGCTGTTGCTGACAGTGAACCCTGTCCGCTGAATCTGGCGCTCGGGTTAGCGGAAAAAAGGCTCGATGCACTGATCCATGCGGTTTTCCCACGGCTGGACGGACAGAAGCTTTTCGCTGATCCGGGATCGAAACGATCGGTACCACCCGCAATCAACCCGGAGGTGTTGACGCTGTTGCTGTCGCATGTCCCCGCCACCGGCAGCGAGTGGCAGCAGCAGGCGGCAGCGGTGCTGGCGCGGATTATCGCCGCGCGCGCCGCTCATCCCGGACATCTCTGGACGGCCATGGGGCTGTTCGAACGCCCGCAATTAAGCGCCGCGATCGGTCGCCACCTGCCGTCACTGGCCGTGGCCAATAACCGGAACATGCGCTGGAAACGCTATCTGTTCAATGCGACCGCAACGGCGGGGTGATGTGCAAAGTCCCGAATTGCGGGGTTTGCAGCGACTACAGTTACTGCTTTGCGGAGGATGATTGAGGGTGGAAGCCCCTGTACCTCCGGCAGGGGGAAGTATTCAATATCCTATAAACGTAACTATTCAGCACCCCGAGGTCATCTGGCTGAATAGTTTACGTATAAACAATGAAAAGGGTTTGCAGAAAGGTCGTTCCCGGAAGTGGATCTCCTGCTGAATGGTTACAACAGATAACGGGAAAAGTGCTCTTACCGGGACCGGGTCTAAGTGTATGGGCGTCCCCTCCCTGGTTCCCTCTGCTGGCTATACCTGAGGAGAAGGGGCTGATATTTACGACACCCGGTTTGTCATCGGGATCCGCGTCTGGTTTTAAACGCCTGCAGATTCAAACCAGCAAACTATCTGTGCCGCGGTCTTTGCAACTTCGGGAGTCAGGCCTTCGCCCAGCTGCATGGAGCCGACCTGGACTCCCAGGCAGAGGCATTCTGTCGGGTATTCGCTCTCGATCCAGTCAATCATGGCGGCCAGCGGCAGACGATGACTGCTTAAGGATCGTTCGGTCAGTTCAGATGGCTCAATCCAGCGCAGATCTCCGGGCTGGCCGGCAAATTCGGCGGCATCGATAAAGACGACCTTTGGCGGCCGATGCAGGGCGACAAAATCGATGGCCCGTTCCGGGCGGTCACCAGCATTCTCGATCAAGATGCCGGGAATGCTCCCCAGCTGTTCTGCCAGTAAGGGGCCGAT
Organism: Deltaproteobacteria bacterium; assembly: GCA_013152145.1. GTDB lineage: Bacteria > Desulfobacterota > Desulfuromonadia > Desulfuromonadales > Geopsychrobacteraceae > Malonomonas. The sequence goes on along the minus strand of JAADGW010000102.1, from coordinate 1,739 downwards.
ACCGTCGTCACTGCGCAGCGAATTGCCGAGAGTGATCAGCAAGGTCTGTGTTAATCCTGCGCTGAACTGTTCAGCAAGAACCTCAGCGACCAACGAAATCGATCTCAAGGAAATGGGTTGAGCAGGAAATGCAGGGATCGTACGCCCGGACCAGCATTTCCAGCGCCAGGGTGATTTCGTCGTCGCTTTTGCCGAGGATTTCCGGCACCAGTTTGTGCATGTCGTTTTCGATATTCTGCAGGTTCTGCCCGGTTGGAATCACACAGTTGGCTTTCTGGATAATCCCCGCAGCATCGACTTCATAATCGTGGAAAAGGAGTCCGCGTGGCACCTCGACGGCACCGACACCGCGACCGGGGCGCACCGGAATACTCTGATTCTCGTTAACACCGACAATCACCGCTTCGCTCTGATCGACTCCTTTTGCCAGCAACTGTTCAACGATAGCGAGGGCCTCTTCGGCACAGTGAACACATTCGACCAGTTGGGCGGCGGTATTGAGGAACGGATTGTGGCAGGGAGCCGTCAGCCCGATGGTTTTGGCGACGGCTTTTGCCGCCGGATGCAGCTTGTCGGCGTTGAGGTTGAAGCGTGCCAATGCCCCGACAGCGTAGGAATCGCGGCTGAGCCGGGCATGTTTGGCCGAAGAATGCGGCACCAGAAACTCGTTGGTGACCGCCTGATAATCTTCTTTGGCTTTGCGCACGCCGTCACTTGAACCGATCTCCCCGCTGAGCAGCGGGAATTCAGCATCGTCACTGACCAGTGATACATACTCGGTCTCGCGGCAAAAATCGGGGAAACTGAGCGCACCGATCAGTTCGACGGTCGGGGCCAGATCGGCGCGAACCTGCAACAGCAGTTTCTGCATCGCCTCAAGCTGCCGATGGTCGGGAAGCTTGGTAAAACCACCGACCACGCAGGAGATCGGGTGGACGTGGCGACCGACCAGAATCTCGCAGACATCGTTGCAGGCCTTTTTCATCCGCAGTGCACGTCGCACGGCAACCGCATGATCCTTCATCAGGCCAACGAAACTCTGGACCCCGAGCAGATCGGGTGCGACCAGCATGTAGATATGCAGGATGTGGCTGTCAAGATTTTCCATGTGCAGCAACAGCTTGCGCAATTGCAAGGTCTGTTCGCCGGGGATAAAACCGATGGCGTTCTCGGCGGCCTGAATCGAGGCCAGGCTGTGGCCGCAGGCACAGATGCCGCAAATCCGTGAGGTGATATGCTGGGCTTCGAAGATCGAACGACCCTGCAGCATCGCTTCAAAAAACCGCGGTGCCTCAACAATCTGCAACTCGGCTTTCTGCAATCTGCCGTTCTGCACATCAACGACAATATGGCCATGCCCTTCGACCCGGGTCAGAAATTCCACATTGACTGAAACATTTCTACTCATCGCACGGCTCCATCGCGGCGTTGTACATCATCATCTTGTTGGCAATCAGGTTGGCATCGAGCTTATGACTGCGCAGAACCTCTTCGGCACCGGCCTTGTTCGGATTGCTGACCAGTCCCCGGCAGCCGTAGCAGACATTGCCGTTGTTGACACACCAGGAGTTGCATCCGGCCCGGGTTACCGGCCCCAGACAGGTCACGCCCTTGTCGTACATGCAGACATTCTCATTGAATTTGCATTCGACACAGACGGCATAATCCGGTACCTGGTACGGCAGTCCGGCCAGCGCCGACTTGAGCACCTTGATGAACTCGTCGGGATGGATCGGGCA
>JAADGW010000063.1 GCA_013152145.1 Deltaproteobacteria bacterium | reverse complement strand
GAGGCTGAGAATGCAGGGGCCAAGGAGGCCCCCAAAGACCCTTTTGACTTACCGGAGTTTTCTCTCTACGAGAAAACTCCGGAGCAGGACCAGCATCTCGATATCGAATCTGCGGTCGTAGAAGAAGAGAGCCTGTTGTTGGGGGACCCGCCCGTCGGGCCCGGTCTGGACGAGAGGGTGGAGCTTTCGCCCGAACCTGCCATCGCGGAGCCTGCGATTGAGGCCGTTGATGCATCCGTGGATGTTGTCGAGGTCCCGCCGGTTGAGATACCTCCGTCCGCTGAATCCACGTCTGATCGTATCGACCCGGCCTCCGAACTGAGTACCGCCGCACCGCAAGTTCCGGAGCCCCCAGTGGAGACCGAAGCGGCTGTTACAGACAGTCATCGTGACGATTCCGCTGCGGTCATCCCCCCGGTTGTCTCCGCGCCTGTTGCTCTGGAGACTTCGGAAGAGTCGGAAGAGTCGGAAGAGTCGGAAGAGTCGGAAGAGTCGGAAGAGTCGGAAGAGTCGGTTGGCGGGGACTTTGAAGATTTGTCTGCGGATGATCTTCCCACCGCTCCGACGGCCGGGCTTCTGCCCACAACCGGTAGCCGTATTGTTGCTTTTTGTTGTGACCTGATTCTGCTGCTGCTGGTTGGCACCAGCTTTGTGATTGCCGCCGAGGCGGCGATGTCTCCAACGGATGACAGTCTGCTGCCCTCCCTGGCAACGCTGATTGACCTGTCCGTGCCGTATTTTCTGGTTCTGTTTTCCTTAGCGTTTGCTTATTTTACCCTGTTCCATTTTCTCGTCGGGCAGACCCCGGGCAAAATGCTGGTCGGGTTGCGGGTTGAAACCGTCACTGGCGAGCCACTGCTTTTCTCCCAGGCATTTTTGCGCAGTGTCGGCGGGTTGTTGCAGCTGCTGCCGGCCGGGTTTGGTTATCTGGCGGTGTTATTCAGTCCCGATCAGCGGGGCTGGAATGACCGGTTGGCCGGAACTCGACTGATTTCTCTGAAAGGCTTGGCCAAAGAGCTGTAAACGCAGCAATTCCGAATCGATACCGGCCCCTGAAAACTGTTTTCAGGGGCCGGTTCTGCTTTCAGCCGAGCCGCAGCTTGATAAAACTGGCAAGGTCGGGGCAGTTAAGGAACTCATTGTTTTCCAGTTCCCAGCGGAGCGTTGAGGTGGGAGTCGGCCCGTAATCGTGGCCGGGATAAACTCGGGTCTCCGGCGGCAGGGTCTTGATCCGTTGCAAGCTGTTGTACAGGTCTTCAACCTTGCTGCCGGGCAGGTCGGCCCGGCCGCAGCGACCGACAAACAGGGTGTCGCCAGTGATGATCGCATTGCCGGTTTTAAAGATGACCGATCCGGGCGTGTGCCCCGGGGTCTGCAGAACCTCGATTTCGCCCTTACCGAGGGGGATTTTCATCCCTTCGCTCAGCGGTAGGTCGGGATTCGCGACATCGCTCGGATCGGCACCCAGTCTGATACCACCAAGTGCCAGAATCTGCGGGTTGCCGGCGATATGGTCCGGATGGCCGTGGCTGTTCAGCAGCAGCGTCAGGGTAACGCCCCGGTGTTCTGCTTCGGCTAACAGGACTTCAGGGTGCATCGAAGGGTCGATCGCCGCTCCCTGCCCGGTTTCCGGGCAATAAACCAGGTAAGAGAAGTTATCCATCTCACTGGCCTCGAGCTGGACGATCTGTAAATCTACCATTGCTGAACCGGCTCCTCTTGGGCAATCAGCCGGATTTCACCGTCGATGACTTTGAATCGGTCACCGGTGGAGCGCACCAGCCATTCATCACCCTCTTCGGGAGGCAGCGGAAACTCCCGATTGCCGAGATAAATATCTTCGTTATTGATCATCGCCCACCAGTCGAGGGCGCCGGTCTGCCAGAGTTTGGTTTTCAGGTTAAAAGCCATGTCATCTCCGTAAATTCAGTTGTGAGCTGCTCAGACGCTGTTTATAGTAACAGAGACTGCAGGTCAACAACAACCGGAGGAAACGCAATGAAATTTACCAAAATGCAGGGTGCCGGCAACGATTATGTTTATATCAACGGATTTAAAGAGCGGGTCGAGAACCCGGCTGCTCTCGCCCGGCGCGTCAGTCACCGGAACTTCGGCATCGGTTCCGATGGCCTGATTCTGATTCTGCCTTCGCAGCAGGCCGACATCAAGATGCGCATGTTTAATGCCGACGGCAGTGAAGCCGAGATGTGCGGCAACGGTGTCCGCTGCGTGGCCAAGTACGCCTACGATCATGGTCTGGTCGATAAACTGCGGATCGATGTGGAAACCGGCAACGGCGTGCTGCCGCTGCAACTGTTGACCGGTGCGTCGGGACTGGTGGAACAGGTCCAGGTGAATATGGGGGTACCGAAGCTGTCGCGTTGCGAACTGCCGATGATCGCGGCTGATGAGGATATGGCCATCGCGGCGGAGTTGCCGTTGGGGGAGGAACACCTCGAAGTGACCTGCGTTTCGATGGGCAATCCGCATTGTGTTATCTTTGTGGATGATGTTGATAACTGTGCTGTTGCGCAGATCGGGCCGCAGATTGAGAACCACCGCTGGTTTCCGCAGCGGATCAACGTCGAATTTGTTCAAGTCCTCAGCCCGACGGAGGTGAAACAGCGCACCTGGGAGCGCGGAGCCGGAGAAACCATGGCTTGCGGGACCGGTGCTTCGGCGGTTACGGTTGCCGGGGTGCTGACCGGGCGGACCGAGCGCAGAATCATCAATCATCTGCGCGGCGGTGATCTGCAGCTGGAATGGCTGGAGACCGGCCCGGTGCTGATGACCGGTCCGGCGGTGGAAGTTTTCAGCGGGAATTTTGACCCGAAGTAGAGAGATATCGATGTGATGAAAGCCGTTCTGTTCGATCTGGATAATACGCTCTACCCGGCGGAGTGCGACCTGTTCTCGCTGATCGACGTGCGGATTAATCGCTTCATGGAAGAGATCGTCGCTATCGATCCGGCGGAGGTTGATGGTTTGCGCCGCCGCTACTGGAAGGACTATGGTGCGACGCTGCAGGGTTTGATCCGCCATCATGCCATCAACCCGGAAGCTTATCTCGATTACGTGCACGCGGTTGATGTCGGCAGCCGTCTGGTGGTGGATGATGCGTTGCGGCGTTCGCTGCAGAAACTGCCGATTCCCAGCTACGTCTTTACCAACGGCTCGCGTTGCCATGTCGACCGGGTGGTCACGGCGCTCGGACTGGAGGGACTGTTTGTGGATGTTTTTGATATCCGGATCGCTGACTACCGACCGAAACCGAACCCCGATCCTTACCGGCAGGTATTGGCAAGACTGGCCCTGGCCGGTGATCAGTGCGTGATGGTTGAGGACCAGCCGCAGAACCTGAAGACGGCCAAACAGTTCGGCATGAAAACCGTTCTGGTCGGTGCGGCGGCAACGGGGGATGTGCAGTATCCCTATGTTGATGCCAGGCTGGCGGGTCCGGCTCAGGTCGGTTCGCTGTTGCGCAACTGGAGCGAGGTGGCCTGCTGATGACTTTGCCCCGGCAAGAGCTGCTGGTCGGTGCCCATGTTTCGATCGCTGGTGGCATCGAAAAAGCCATCGCCCGGGGGGAAGAAATCGGGGCCACGGCGATCCAGGTTTTTACCCGCAATGCCAGCCGCTGGCAGGCCAGGCCGCTGTCGACGGATGCGGTGGCGGCCTTTCGGGCCGCCCGCAAGGACAGCAAAATCGCCTATGTTGCCGCCCACGACAGTTACCTGATCAACCTGGCCAGCCCTGATCCCGAACTGCGCGACAAGTCGATCGCCGCCTTTGCTGATGAGCTGGAGCGTTGCGCATTGCTCGGCATCACCGATCTGGTGATGCACCCCGGCGCCCATATGGGGCAAGGAACGGCCGCGGGGCTGAGCACTCTGGTTGAAAGTTTTCAGCGGATTTTTTCCGCAGCCCCTGCCGAAGTGCGGGTGCTGGTCGAAAATACCGCCGGTCAAGGGACCAGCCTGGGCGCCCGCTTCGAAGAACTGGCGAGCATTCTCGAGCGGTTACCGCAGGGAAACCTGGCCATCTGCCTCGATACCTGTCACGCTTTTGCTGCCGGTTATGACCTGAGCAGTGTAGAAGGCTACGCGGCGATGATGGCTGAATTTGAGCGTTTGATCGGTGTCGAACAGCTGGCCCTGTTCCACCTCAACGACAGTAAAAAACCGCTCGGTTCGCGGGTCGATCGGCATGAGCATGTCGGTCGCGGGCTGATCGGTCCGGCCGGATTTGCGGCCCTGATGCAGGATGAACGGTTCGCCGGGGTGGCAAAGATTATCGAAACGCCGTCCGGTGATGCCCACTGTGACGATCTGGCCAACCTGGCGCTGTTGCGGCAGTTGGCTGAGGGCAAGGCGAGGAGGAGCTGAAATGCGCACCGTTTTACAACGCGTCAGTCGTGCCGGAGTCAGTGTCGCCGGGGAACCGATTGCCGCCATCGGTCCCGGGCTGCTGGTTTTGCTCGGAGTCGAGCAGGGAGATGATGAAAAGGCTGCCGACTATCTGGCGGAAAAGATCGCCGGACTGCGGATTTTTGCCGATGAGACTGGTAAAATGAACCTATCGGTACTCGATTGTTCCGGTGCGCTGCTGGTGGTTTCGCAGTTCACCCTGCTGGCCGATTGTCGCAAAGGGCGGCGGCCCGGTTTCAGCCAGGCGGCGCCGCCGGAGTCGGCCGAGCCGCTGTGCGAATATTTTGTTCACTGTCTGAGGGCGTTTGGTCTGCCGGTGCAGACCGGACGTTTTCGGGCTGATATGGCTGTCGAGCTGGTTAACGACGGGCCGGTAACTGTCATGCTCGACAGCCGTCGGCGCTTTTAACGGGAGAAGCTGATGCGTGTTTTGCTGCTGGTTGCTCTGTTGACAGGTGTTTTTTTGCCGACGGCCTCGGCGGAGATCTATTCTTGTCGCGACCGCAGCGGAGAGCTGCACTTTTCCGATAATCTGCAGGGATTGCCGGATGGCTGTCGCAGCAAAGAACAGAAAATCAAGCCGGGGAACATTGACAACCTGAACTTTGTGCCGAGCCAGCCGGAAGCACCGCCGCCCGCGGTCGATTTTCAGCGCAGTGTCCGGGCTGTCGATCGCGACCGGCAGGAAGTTGCGCAGCAGTCCCGCCAGTTACCTCTGCGGGCGAAAAAGCTGCTCGAGGATTACCGTGCGGCAAAGCAGCAGAAACGGCAAGCCAGGCGTAGTTGGAGTTACCGCTCACGAGAAGTGATCAAGCAGGCGGACGAGGAGATCGTCCGTGCGCTGGAGGGGAAACAACAGCTGTTGCAGGAACTTGAAAAATCGGAATTGTCGACCGAGGATAAAAAAACCGTGCAGAGCCTGCTCGATGGTATCGTCGCAGAATGAATAGCGGGCTCCCGTCGGGAGCCCGCTATTCATTTAAAGTGGTTTCAAAGAGCTTTTTTCAGCAGCCCTTCGAGCTGATTTTTCGGCACTGCACCGACCAGCTGGTCAACGATCTGACCATCTTTGAACAGGATCATGGTCGGGATGCCGCGAACACCGTACTGGCCCGGAGTCGCCGGGTTCTCGTCGACGTTGACTTTGCCGATTTTAACTTTGCCGTCAAGCTCTTCGGCCAGCTGGTTGATAACCGGAGCGATTGCTTTACAGGGGGCACACCAGGTGGCCCAGAAATCGACCAGGACCGGGGTGGATGCTTTCAGCACTTCAGTATCAAAATTGTCATCAGTAAATTCTACGACTTTATCACCAGCCATCAGGTTCTCCTTTTTTCGGTGTTGGCTTCAGGGAAGCAAAATTCATTTTGAATCGATATCTAAATATATAGAACTCGTCAAAAATATCAAGCAGCAATCAGTTTGACAAGCCAGTTGCTTGACAGGTTGCGGGTGGCTCCATATCATGCCTGAACTGTTGACGGATTGTCGACCTGAAGTGGTCTTCTGCAGAGGTGAAAAATGAATCAGAAAGTCGCTGCATCATGCAGTCAAATACAGGGTTTGTTGGAGGATTTTTGTCAGCAGCAGGGGGATGAGCTGGCGCGTCTGGCGCAGCAGCTGGGAGCTCTTTTTACCGGTGGTGGCCAGTTGTTGCTGGCCGGCGGCGCTGCGTTTCAACCGGTGGTTCAATTGCTGGCGGGTCATTTTACCTATCGTCTTGATTTTGATCGTCCGGCGCTGCCGGCGATCGCTCTGGGCAGTGATCCGATACTTACCGCGGTGATGGCAAACGCGGGCCAGCAGGAGCAGGCGCTGGTACGCCATTATCGAGCCCTGAACAGTGATAATCATCTCCTGTTGTTGTTCAATGACGGTTCCGCCTCCGCTTCGTTGCGGGCCTTGTGCGATGAGGTGCTGGATAATGAGCGTCCGGTCGCTCTGCTGACCGCTGACCGCCAGGCCGACCCCCTGTGCTGTGACGGGCTGGATATCTGCATCGATTTAGGTACGGCGCTGCTGCCGCGGCAGTTGGAGATCACCCTGTTTGCCGGGCAGTTACTCTGTGAACTGGTCGAGTCAGAGTTATTCGGTGTTTGACGATGAGGTGCTGATGACCGTGACCGGTGGGCGGTTCAATTACCCCTTGATGCTGAACCTCCACGACCGGTTGGTCGCGGTGATCGGGGCCGGAACCGTTGGGCGGCGTAAGCTGCAGCGGCTGCTGGCGGTCGGTGCCCGGATCCGGCTGGTTGACCCGCAACTGGCGGGGAATCCCTACCCGTCCGAGCTGGTGGAATCGGTCGGTCGCGGTTTCGATTCTGCTGATCTGCAGGGTGTGCTGCTGGTGTTTGCCTGTACCGATTCTCCGCTCGTCAACCGGCAGGTTGCGACGGTGGCGGCACAGCGTCAGCTGCTTTGTTGTTGTGCCGATCAGCCGCAGGGCGGCGATTTTGCCCTGCCCGCAGTGCTGAACCGGGGCAACCTGACGATCGCGGTTGCTACCGGAGGCGACAGTCCGGCGCTGGCGGCACTGCTGCGTGACCGGCTGGAGGCACAGGTCCCTGACAGCTGGGGGCGGACACTGGAAATTATGGCGGCGGTCCGGCGAAAATGGTTGACTGAACAGATCGACGATAAATATAATCGGCAGGTTTTGCGCAGTTTTTCGCTGGACCGCTTGTTGACACTGGTCGAACAGGGAAAACTGAGTGAAATTGATCAGTTGCTGAAGGATGCCTTTGGTGATGCATTTTCTCTGGAGCAGTTGCGGTTGCAATCTCCGGGAGGGAAATCATGAGTATAATCCCCCTGTTGTTTAATCTGACGACATTGATCTATTTGATCGCAGCGGTTTTTTATCTGCTGGCCATGATCGGTAAACGACCACGGGCCGGGCAGGTCGGGCGCTGGCTGCTGGTTGCCGGGGTGGTGTTGCACGCTGCCAGCTTCGGGGTGCGTCATGCAACGGTCGTGGGGATGCCGGTTACCACCCTGCATGAATCACTCTCGTTTTTTGCCTGGTGCCTGGTGTTGCTTTACCTGCTGCTCGATCTGCGCTTCCGCTTGTCGGTGATGGGGGCTTTCGCCGCGCCGCTGGCGTTTTTATTGATGCTCGGTAGTGCCGTGAGTCCGGACCTGGTTGTTCCGCTCAACCCGATGCTGAGAAGCTGGCTGTTTCCAGTACATATCGCTTTTGCGTTCCTTGGTAACGCCGCCTTTGCCCTCTCTTTCGGTGCCGGGATCATGTACCTGATTCAGGACCGGATGCTCAAGAGCAAGCGCTTTACCGGTATTTACCAGCTGCTGCCTTCGCTCGACTCTCTCGATAAGGTCAATTACACCTGCCTGAGTGTCGGTTTTCCGCTGATGACCCTGGGGATTATCAG